>DATKFB010000221.1:0-2188 GCA_035544435.1 Polyangia bacterium | reverse complement strand
GGCGCGGGGGGGGGCGGCGGGGGCGGCGAATTTTCGACGGGCGGCGGAGGCGCGGGGGGCGGCGGGGGCACGGCGGGCGGCGCGCCTGGCAGCGACGGCGCATAAGATGGCGCGATGCCCGGCCGCGCGCCGGCCCGCGTGGCGATCGAGGGAGACGTGAACGGCGAGGTGGCCGAGAGCGAGATCGACGGTGAGCCGAGCCGTCCGGCGATGCGCAGGCCATAGGCGCCATCGGGGCGACGGCCCGACGCCCCGGCGACCTGCAGGATCGTCTGCACCGTGCTCGCCGACTTGAGGAACGCGTCGGATAGCTTGAAGCGAAGGTAGGCGTTCATGATCGAGTTCACGAGCGGATCGCGCAGCGACACGTCACCCTCCAAGGAGATCTCGCCGTCCGGCGACTTCGACTCGATGCCCTTGAGCTTGGCCGTGCCGTTGTCGACGGCGATCTCGCCGCGCAGATCGCCGATGCGAACCTTCGGCAAGGTGAGGCCGCCGCCCAGGAAGGCGTTGCCTTCGACCTTGAGCGGCGCCTTCCCGTCGCCCGCGACGCAACCCTCGCACAGGAACGAGATCGTGCCCTTGGCGTTGGCGAAGCGACCGGTCGCCGACGCGAGGTCGACGTCGAGCGTGAGTGTGCCGGACACGGGTAAGTTGATCGTCTCGCGGATGCCGGGGACCTCGCTCATCTTCACGTCGCGCGCCGTGAGCTCGAAGCGGAACGGGCCCTTCTTGCCCGCCGCGCCGCTCTGCGAGACCTCGACGCGGCCGCCGAACGCGTCGAGCGAGATCGTGGACGTCGGCGACGACGAGAAGAGCGCGCCCAAGATCGAGGTCGACACGCGCGCCTTCTCGATCGAAAACCGCGTCGGCTTCCCGGACGTGGGCCGCGTCTTGACGCGGATGTTCGCGAAGCTCACGCCCGCGCCCCAGGTCGGGCCCGCCGATTCGATCTCGACGTCGAAGCCCTGTGCGGCGGCCACGTTGACGGCGACCTCCTTGGCCCGGTCGTAGGGGAACCAGACGTAGAGCGCGACGATGAACACGAGCAGGAACGCGCCCACGCCCGTGCCGAAGCGGCGCATGCGGCGCAAGGTCTCTGGCGACGGTTTCTTCATCCGTTGATCCTCTCGGCCCTCGCCTTATTCCTTCTTGCCGGTGTCGCCCGCGCCGGGCTTCTTCTTGGTGACCTTCTCCTCGCGGATGCGCTCGAAAGCGGTGGCCGTCGCCTCGACGTCGAGCTTCTCGGCGTCCGAGAAGCGCCGCTTGAGCGAGAGGCGCGTGAAGACCACGAGGCGCGGGCCCGTCTCGAGCCGGCGCAGGAATCGCGTGAGCGACTGCAGCCCGACGTCGCGGATCTTGATGTCGACGTCGTGCTCGACGTAGCGTCGGCCGGCGGGCGTCGTCGGCCGCTCGCTCGACTCGGCGATCTCGATGCTCTCGTCGTGCGCGGCCGCCTCGATGTCGCCGGTGAGCTGGGGCGGGTCCGCGCCGATGCGCGCCTCCTGCGCGGCGCTGCGCGACTTCGCCTCGAGGTACTCGTCGCGATGCTTCGCGATCGCCGAGAGCGCCTCGCGGATGGCCGCGTTGTCGTCCTCAAGCTCGGAGACGGTGCTGAACACCCAGTACGTACCGACGACCGTGAGCAGGCCCAGGCTCGTGGCGACGAACACGACGAGCAAGCGACGCTGGCGCGGCGCGAGGCGCTCCCATTCGGCCGTGAAATAGGCGAGCGGCCGGGCCGACGCGCGCCGCGCGCCCTCACGGACCTTTGCGACCATGTCGGTGAGGGCGCTCATGACGTCTCCGTCCTCACGGACACCTCGAGGTGATGTTGAGGGTGAACTGCTTGCCGCCGCCCGACACCTCGGTGATGGCGCCCTTCGTGATCTCCTCGAAACATTCGATGTCTTTGAACTTCGCCGCCATCTCGTCGACGGCCGCCCCCGAATCGACGGTGCCCTTGATGAAAGTCTTCTTGGGGCGGATGTCGAGCTCGAGGATGTCGAGCTTGACGTGGTCGGCGGGCGGCGCGTGGTGCGAGATCTGATCGAGCAGGTCATACGCGGTCGCCTTGGGCAGCGGCGCGAGATCCTCGCGGAAACCCTTCTTGAGGAGCTGCGCGACCTCGGGCGCGTCGTCGCGCGGCTGCCCGAACAGCTCCTGCGTCGCGACCTTGAGCTGCCTG
>DATKFB010000220.1:0-3710 GCA_035544435.1 Polyangia bacterium | reverse complement strand
CGGCGGGAACCTCGAGCAGATCGTACGGCTTGCCGGGCGGGACGGCGGCGCGCTCGGCGCCCGCGCACAGGGTCGCCACGAAACCGCTCGCCGTGCCGCCGTCGGTCGAGCGCGAGTTGCCACCTTTACCGGCGCCCGTCTCGGGATCGCGACCCGCGATGAGGTCGATCATGTCGACGAACGGGTTCCGGTAGCCGTTCTCGTCCTGCCGCTGCTTGAGGTGATGGTAGGTGGTGTGCTTGACGGACATCGCCATGGTGTCGATGTGCGCCTGCCGACCCACGAGCCGCCCCTCGCCCGCCATGCATCGGGCCACGAAGGTGGCCGGGGCCAGGCCGCGGCCGTCGATCTCCGTGTAGACCGTGCCGCTGCGTCGGCGCACGTGGTCGTCCGAGCCCGCCGTGAGCGCCTTCTTGTGGGGCGTCTTCCCGAAGGCCGGCCGGCCGTGCTTCGCGGCCAGCGCCGCGATCACGCCCGGCGTGAGGCGCTCGAGGATGACCGACAGGTCGGGCTCGATGCGCCGATCCGTCATACCGTTGACGCCCTCGAGCGCCGGAAAAAGCAGCAAGACCTTCTCGACGATGTCGGCGTCCAGCTTCCAGTTCGGGCTCAGCAGCGGGTGGGCGAGGCCGTGCGCGATCCCGGCACCGTTCAGGTACTCGCAGAGGCGATAAATATCGCGTCGGCGAGCCTGGATCTCCTCGTGCTGAGCCGGCGTGATGTTCCACGCCAGCACGTGCATGATGCAGCCGTTCTCGGGGAAGGTAGCCGTGACCTCCTCTGAGAGAAAGAAGTCGGGGCGATCGAGGAGCTGCAGCCCGCCCGCGATGGTGTCGTGGTCCGTCAAGGTGACGAGCGACATGCCGCGCGTCTTGCAGAGCTGATACTGCTCGAGAGGCTCGGCGTAGCTCTCCGGGCATCCGAAGAATCGGGTATACCACTCGTCGTTGCCGATTGACGCGGCAGAGTGTAGATGAAGGTCGCAGCGCGTCGCGTTCATGGGGGCTTTCGCCGGCGGCCGAAAACGCCAAGCACTCTACCGGTAAAACAAGCCATGTAAAGCTCCGGCCCTACTTACTTGGACGGGCGCGGGCATCATATGTTCAGAAGTCAGGTCCCGATGACGATGAGAAAGACATGACGGCGCCCCATTTGCAGCTCGACGAATCGGCCCCCGAGCCGGGTCGGCGCCTGCACCTGCTGCCGGCCGACCCAAACGCGTCCGCGCCCCTGCCCTTGGATCTCGTGCTCCTGGGCGCAGGCCTCAACGTGGGTGCGAGGTCGGCCTGGCGCCGCCTCTTCGGCTGGAAGCGGTACGCCGGCGCCGCGCCGGACATCTGCGCCGCCGTCATCGAGGACTGCTGGACGGGAGAGTTCTTCGCGGGCTCGGCGGGTCACTTCAAGCAATTTTGGACGCGCGACCTCGCGATGTGCACACCCGCGCTGTGTCGCCTCGGCCACCGTGACCGCGTCGTGCGCTCGTGGGAGTGGGGCCTAGAGCGCTTCGAGCGCGCGGGGCGCATCACGACGACGATCTTCAACCGGCGTTACGCCCGCGACGTCTACGCCTATGCCTGCGACTCGCTGCCCCTGCTCTTGTGGGGCTTGCGCGCGGCGGGCGCCGAGCACCTCGCCGTGCGCCACCGCGAGCTGCTGACGCGCGAGATTCAGCGCTTCTACGAGGTCGTCTTCGATCCGGCGCTCGGCATGGCGCGCCCGGACGGGTACTTCTCCGGGCCGCGCGACTGCATGACGGGCCGCTCGACGGTCTTCGCGAACACGATGATCGGCCTCTTGGCGCGCCTGCTCGACGAGCTGAACTTGCCGAACCCGTTCGCCGGCAACGACGTCGTGGGCGCGATGTGGCAGCACCATTGGATGGGCGACCACTTCCGCGATTCGCTGTGCCGCGACATCCCGTCGGGCGACGCCAACGTTTGGCCGTTCTACTTCGACGTCGTCACCGACAAGCAGTTGCAAAGGCGGGCGCTCGCGACGCTCGACGAGCGCGGCTTCACGCGGCCCCTGCCCTTGCGCTACTTTCCAACGCGGCTCCCCGACGCGGAGCTGCCCGTGCCACGCGCCGCCACGCCCAACTACCAGGGCGACACGAGCTGGATGCAGCTCGGGATGGCGTTCATGCGCGTGCTCGGCGCCGTCGACGCCCCGCTCATGGAGTGGCACCGCACCAACGTCGCGGCGATCATCGAGCGGGATCGGAACTTCCTCGAGGTCTACCGCACCGACGGCAAGCCCTACCGCGGCCGCGCCTTCCTCTATTACTGCGATGAAGGTATGCTCTGGGCAGCGATGTTCCTCGATTTGTTCTAGGACACTCTCCTTTTAGAGCATCGGCAGCTCGTCGTCGCCGCCGGCCCGCGCAGGAAAGGCGGCGTCCAGCTCCGCGAGGTCGCGCGCGTCGAGGACGAGCGTCAGCGCGCCGGCGTTCTCCTGGGCGTGAGCGACGCTCGAAGCCTTCGGGATCGCGAAGCGCGGCGGCTCGCGCGCGAGGAACGCCAGCGCCACCTGGCGCGGCGTGGCGGCACGCCGCGCGGCCACGGCGGCGAGGACCTTCCCGCCCCGGCCGCCCGCGCCCGGAAAGCGCGAGTAACCGAACGGGCTGTAGCCCACGACTGCGATGTCGCGCTCCGCGCAGTACGAGACGAGGCCCCCGTCGATGTGCCGCTCCTCGAGGTGATAGAGGACCTGATTGCAGGCGATGCGGTGTTTCGTGAGCGCCGTGCCGGCCTCCTCGAGATCGGCGACGTTGAAGTTCGAGACGCCGAGCGCGCGGATCTTGCCTTGATCGATGAGCGCTTCGAGGGCGCCCAGGGTCTCCTCGAGCGGATAGTTCCCACGCCAGTGCAGCAAGTAGACATCGAGGTAGCTCGTGCCGATGCGCCGCAGCGCGGTCTCGCAGGCGCGGATCGTCCCCTTGTGGCTGGCGTTGCTGGGCAGGACCTTGCTGACAATGAAGAGGTCCTCGCGGCGCAGCCCCTTGATGGCCTCGCCCACTAGATCTTCGGCGTTGCCGTAGAGCTCGGCGGTGTCGATGTGCGTGGCGCCGGCGGCGATGCCGGCGCGGAGCGCCGCGACCTCGGCGCCGCGATTGCGCGAGTCGCCCATCAGCCACGTTCCTTGGCCGATGACGGGGACGAGGTCGGGCAAGGGTCCGAAGCGGCGGCGGATGGGCTCTTTGGCGGTCGTCATGGGCGCAAACATAATAACGGTGGGCCCTTTCGCCGCAATGGACCGGCGATTACATTTGATCCGTGGCGATCGAGAGCGTAAATCCGACGACCGGCGTCCGCGGCCCGTCGTTCGAGGCGCTCACGGAGGGCGAGGTCGAGGAGGCGCTCGCCCGGTCGCACGCGGCGTTCGCGACCTGGAGCCGGCTGCCCGTGGCGGCACGCGCCGCCGTCGTCGGGCACGCGGGGGAGATCCTCGGCAAGGAAGCCAAGAGCCTGGGCCGGCTCGCCACCGAGGAGATGGGGAAGCTGTTCGAGGCCGCGCGCCAAGAAGTGGAAAAATGCGCCGACGTGTGCCGCTATTACGCCAGCCGCGCCGAAGAGCTCCTGCGGACCGAGGTGGTCGAGACGGCCGGGGAGGCGCGCGGGAGCGGCCAGGCGGCAGGTCGCGGCGAGGTCCGGTTCGAGCCGCTCGGCGCCGTCCTGGCCGTCATGCCGTGGAACTTCCCCTTCTGGCAGGTC
>DATKFB010000219.1:0-3374 GCA_035544435.1 Polyangia bacterium | reverse complement strand
GGGTTTCGCGACGAGAACGCCTACCGGATCGCGCGCGAGAGCATGAGCGCGCTCCCGCTCGTCGAACCATCGCTTGGTCTTCCGGCCTTCGAAGAGGCCGCGAACCTGTACTGCCTCGCGCGACACGCGGGCCTGACCGTTCGTTCATCCGTCGCTTGTTTGATCGGCGTCTGCGCGATCCGAAACGACGTCGAGGTGATCCATCGCGATCGCGTCCCGGCCGGTCGGAAGCTCGGCGTAGTCCTCGATGCGGCCGCGGACGAGGGAGACGTCAGGATCCGGAAGGTCATGGGGGCCCGTGGCCAGCGGTTTTTCTTCGAGGATCTGGGCCGTTCGCGCGTAGATCTCACGCAGGCGTGGCGAGCCTCGTAGAGGCGGCGACGTGCCTCTGACCCTGAGGGCTCATCTCGACGAGCACGCCGTCGAGGAGCTCAACGGGCTCGTCTTCGCCCAGGATGCCCGCGCCCACCATCCGCATGGCCTCCTCGGCGGTGATTCGACGGAGGGTCGGGTACTCCGACATCGCCATGTCTTCTAATTTAACATTCACCGTCGCGGTGGCCACGACGAGGGTTGTCGGAGGCGGGCGAGGAATGGTGCTCAGGCGGTGACGCGCGTGAACGCGGGGCGCGCGCGGCACCGCTCGAGCCACCGTTCCACGTTCGCGCGCCCCTCCAGCTTCAGCCCGAGGCCCGCGCCGAACAGCAACGTGGAGGCGGCCGGGATATCCGCGAGGGAAAACGCGCCGAGAATGTGATCGCGCGTGGCGAGGCGTTCGTTCAGCGCGTCGAGCAGGCGCAGGAGCTGGCCGTGATTGTACGAGGCGGTAGCCTTGCTGCGCTGGTCGGGGGCGTACGACACCGGCGTATCGAGGCCGTGATACAGGTACTGCATCATGTAAGGATGAACCTCGGTCATCCCCCACACGCTCCAGCACAGGGCCTCCGCGCGCGCGCTGATGCCGACCCCCGGCCACAAGCCGGCCCTGGGGCCGTAGGTCTCCGCGAGATGGAGCAGAATCGCCAGCGATTCGAAATAGGGCTGCTCGCCATCGACCAGGGCGGGGACCTTGCCGCCCGGGTTGATCGCCAGATAACCGGGAGCGCGGTGGTCGCCCTTGGCTCTATCGAGCGTCACGACCTCGTACGGCACGCTCAGCTCCTCCAGGGCCCAGTGGACCCGCGTACCGGAGCTTTTCGGCCACGAGTAAAAGCGCAGCGCCATGACGGTTCCTACCAGATCCAGCTGCCGCGGCATAGCTGATCTGAGCCCATCGCGGTCCATTGCGGTTACGTAGCACCAGGCATGGACCTGGCGACCGGGAGAGGCAAAGTCAAGGCCACGATGGTATAAGGCGCGCCATGGCGAACTCTCCCGAACCTTCGCGCCTCGCTTGGGGCGCCACGCTCTGGCCGCTCATCACGGGTCTCGCGATCGGCTACATCGTCGGACAGAAGACCGCGGGCGGCGGGCACGCTGACTCGGGTGGCTCGGACGAAAAGGTCGCCGCCGACAAGGCGGCCGTGCCGGCCGGCACCAAACTGCCCGACAAGATCTACAAGAGCCAGAGCGAGTTCCCGGCGGGCTGGACGAAGGAATCCGACCTCACGTCCGTGACGACGGTGAGCTTCGCGGGCCTCAGCGATGCGCAGAAGGTCACGGCGCTGCAGGCGCTCAACGAGCGCGACTGCGAGTGCGGATGCGGCATGGGCAAGATCGCCGGCTGCCTCAAGAAGGATCCGAACTGCCCGCGCAGCCCCAACATGGCCAAGCTCGCCATCGACATGGCGAAGCAGGGCAAGGGCCTCCCCGAGATCCTGGCCGCCATCGACGAGAAACAGAAGCCGGCCGCGGGCGCCAAGGCGCCGTCGGCGGAGCCGCCCGCGGGGCCGAAGAAGATCACGCCATTCTCTCACGACCTGCGCCGTGGCCAGAAGGCCACGAAGGTCACGATTGTCGAGTTCAGCGACTTCCAGTGCCCGTTCTGCAAGCGCGCCGAGCCCACCGTGAAGGGCGTGCTCGACAAGTACGGCAAGGACGTCTCGCTCGTCTGGATGAACCAACCGCTGCCATTCCACGATCACGCCATGGATGCCGCCACGGCCTTCCAGGCCGCCGCGCGCCAGAGCCCCGACAAGGCCTGGGCGCTGCACGACAAGATGTACGAGAACAACACGGCGCTCGCGCGCGCCGACATCGAGAAGTACGCCGAGGGCGTGGGCCTCAACATGGCTCGCTTCAAGAAGGATTGGGACGATCCCAAGATCAAGGCCGAGGTCGAGGAGGACTCCAAGATCGGCACGGCCGCGGGCGCGAACGGCACGCCGACGTTCTTCATCAACGGGAACCAGCTCGTGGGCGCGCAGCCGGCCTCTGCCTTCGAGACCATCATCGACGGCCAGATCAAGAAGGCCGACGAGCTGCTCAAGAAGGGCACGCCCCTCAAGGAGGTCTACGACAAGCTCATGACCGAGGCGGCGGCGGCGCCGGCGCCCACGCCGACCGAGGCGCCAGCGCCGTCGGCGAAGCAGGACGTCAAGATCGGCGACGCGCCCACGATGGGCCCGTCGTCGGCCAAGGTGACGCTCGTGGCGTTCAGCGACTTCCAGTGCCCGTTCTGCTCGCGCGCCGTGCCGACGCTCAAGCAGATCGAGACCGACTACAAGGGCAAGATTCGGGTCGCCTTCAAGCAGATGCCGCTGCCGTTCCACGACAAGGCCCACCTCGCGGCCGAGGCGGCCCTAGCCGCGAACGAGCAGGGCAAGTTCTGGGAGATGCACGACAAGCTCTTCGCGAACCAGCAGGCGCTCGACCGCCCCAACCTCGACAAGTACGCCGAGGAGCTCGGCCTCAACATGGCCAAGTTCAAGGCCGCGCTCGACAGCGGCAAGTTCAAGGACCGCGTCGACCGCGAGGCGAAAGAGGGCGCCGCCGTCGGAGCGACAGGCACGCCGACCTTCTTCATCAACGGCCACATCCTCGTGGGCGCCCAGCCCGTCGACGCCTTCAAGACCGCCATCGACGCCGAGCTGAAGTAGCGGGTCTTGACGGGTCGCCCCGCCTGATCACATCAGAATCTCGGCGATCGGCGCGTTCGGGATTTTCCGCATGTCGGCGCCGAAGCTCGGGATGCCGAGCTGGAAGAAGTTGTTCATGATGGTGAAGTAGAGATCGCGGTACTGGCGCGAATTCATCGCGTCCTGGGCCAGGACGACGTACTCGTCGTTGCGGAATGTTCCGCCGCCTCCCATCAGGAGCACGGGTAGATCGAAGCCCGCGTGGTCTCCGTGATGCATATCGCTGAACAACATCAACAGACTGTTGTCGAGCAACGTGCCATTTCCCTCTGGGATCTTGTCGAGCTTCTGGGCCAG
>DATKFB010000218.1:0-4736 GCA_035544435.1 Polyangia bacterium | reverse complement strand
CGATGAAGCACGGCACCACCGTAATTGCTTTCATCGAGGACCCGACGGGTTACAAGATCGAGCTCGTCGAGCGTCAGTAGTTCCCCATCGGCGAAATCCGCGACCTTGTGGGATGAAACGATCGTGCGGATAAGACACGCGCCGGGAGCGAAGGTGGCGGCGAGCCGGCCGAAGAGCCGACCTTCTTAGCCCCAGTGCAACAGACGGCCCGCGCCGAGGACGGCCGCGCCCCACAGGCCGGCGACGACGTCGTCGAGCATGACGCCGGCGCCGCCGCCGAGGCGCTCGGCGGCGCGCGCGGGCCAGGGCTTCCACTGATCGAAGATGCGAAACAGCACGACGCCCACGACCAACCCGCGCCAGGTCGGCGGCGCCGCGAGCCAGGTCACGAAGACGCCCGCGACCTCGTCGATGCAGACGATCTGGGGATCCTTGGAGCCGAGGCGCCGCTCGACGTCGCCGGCGGCCCAAAGGCCCACGAGGGTCACGGCGAGCGCCGTGGCGGCCACCGCCGCGAGACCGAGCGGCCGCACGAGCAGGTAGAGCGGGATCGCGCCGAGCGTGCCCGCCGTCCCGGGCGCGACGGGCACGTGGCCGCAGCCGAACCAGACGGCGAGCACGTGGGCCGTCCACGCGCGCGCGCCCACGGGCCGCGGCGGCCGCGCCGCGCGCCCGTCGACGTTTCGCGGCTCCGCGTCGACATTCGGGGGTGCCGTCACTCCCGCCAGTACCCTTCGCGCGCCACGGCGTCGAAGACCTCGGCCAGGATGGCGAGCCCGTTCCTGGCCGTGGCCTCGTCGATCGTGAGCGCAGGCTGGATGCGGAAGCTCGCGGAGTACGCCATCGTGAGCAGGCCGCGCCGCACGCACTCGGTGAAGATGCGATTCGTGACCTTGCGTGGGAGCGGCTCCTTGGTGCACTTGTCCTTGACGAGCTCGACGCGCAGGAAGAGCCCGGCGCCCTGCACGAAACCCACGAACGGATAGCGCTCGACGAAGCCCTCGAGCTCGCCCAGCATGACCGCGCCCACGACGCGCGCGTTCTCGGTGAGCTGCTCGTCGTCGATGATGCGGAGCGCGGCGGCGCCGGCGGCGGCGCCCAGCGGGTTGCCGCCGTAGCTCGACGAGGAGCCCGAGGGGATGCCCCACGGCTTGGCCTGGGAGATCTCGTCGGTGGTCAGCAGACCCGACAGCGGAAAGCCACCACCGAAGGCTTTGCCGATCGTGACGATGTCGGGCCGCACGCCCGTGTGCTCGACGCCCCAGCGCTTGCCGGTGCGGCCGAGGCCCGTGATCATCTCGTCGGCGATGAGCAGCGCGCCCAGCTCGTCGGCGAGGGCGCGCGCCGCGGGCATGAGCTCCTTGGGCGGCACGATGTTGCCGGCCGTGCCCTGCATGGGCTCGACGATGACGGCGGCCACGGCGCCGGCCGAGGCGGTCTTGACCTGCTTGCGGCCGACCTCCGCGCAGGCGACGCCGCAGCTCGGATAGTCGAGCCCCACGGGACACCGGTAACAGTCGGCGTACGGGATCTGGTGGGCGCCGGGCACCATGGGACCGAGCTCGGACTTGAAGCTCGAGCCCATAAGCGAGAGCGCGCCCATGGTCTTGCCGTGGAAGCCGCCCCAGTAGCTCACGAACTCGTACTTGCCCGTGTGGCACTTCGCGAGCCGCAGCGCGCTCTCGACGGCCTCGGCGCCGCCCGAGTAGAGCTGCAGGCGGTGCACGCCCGGCGCCGGCGGTTGGGCGGCGAGGCGCTCGGCGAGGTCGACGCGCGCGCGCGAGGTGAACGAGCCGACGGCGATTCTCTCGGCCTGCGCCTTGATGGCGTCGACGTACGCGGGGTGCGAGTGACCGAGCGCGCCCACGTTGATGCCGCCGATGAAGTCGAGGTACGTGTTGCCGTCGACGTCGGAGACGGCGCTGCCCTTGCCTTCGTCGACGACGATGCCGGCCGCCACGGCGTAGCCCTGCAGCCCGGGCGCCATGTGAGCGTCCTCGCGCGCGCGCAAGGCGCGGCTCACGGGTCCGGGGACCTCGGTTTTGACGGCGGCCTTTTGGTTCTTGGGCTGCGAGGGATTCATCGACGTATCGATATCGGGTTTGGCTCACGAGGGGGGCGCGGGCGCGGTGCGGCCGGCGGAGAATACAAAGAATCGCTGCATCGGGTAGTTCCATCCGTTGCTCACGATCACCGACGTGATGACGCGGGCAATCAGGTACTGCAGGCCCAGGATGCCGTTGAAGACCTCCTCCCCGGCGGCGTTGAGACCCAGGCTGGCCGCCGACACGAGCGCGTAGCGCCAGAGGTGGCGCGAGAGAGCCGCCCCCGTCGCGTGGTACGTAAAGCCGCGGTTGAACGAGAAGTTCGCGAACGCGCCCACGAAGGCCGCCACGACGGTCGCCGTCACCGGCCGCAGGTGGCCGAGCTCGACGCAGCCTACCATGACGACGTAGTCCGCCGCCGTCGAGACGATGGACACGAAGTGATGGCGGAACCACTGGCGCACCGTCGCGCGCGAGATCCCCCCGGGCGGGCCCGCCACTAGGCGGATCTCGCCGGCGTGTCGCGGTCGCTGATGATCCCGTGGTCGGTCGTCGGGGGCTGCTGGATCGGTTGGGGTTGGCGCGCGCGCAGCGCGGCCGCGAGCGCGCCGAAGCGCTGGATCACGGCGACGTTCGTGATGACCGCCACGAGCGACAGCGCGAAGAGGATGGGCAGCTCGCGGAGGGCGTGCGAAGGCGTGCCGTCGAATGCCGCGCGCGTGAAGGGCGTGAGCCCCGCGGCGACGAGCAAGTAGACGGCCCGCTCGGCGCGTCTCATGGAACCGCGCGGCAGCGTCACCTGCAGCGCCTCGCCCTTGGCGGTCGTGTAGCTGAACATGAGGCTGCCGAAGATCGCGGCCAGCGTCAGCAGGAGGACCATCCAGTGCGTGCGGTAGTACACGACGACGCCGCCCAGGAAGAAGAACTCGACGTAGCGGTCGACGGCGGCGTCGAACACCTCGCCCGCGTCGGATGCCACGCCCATGCGGCGCGCGAGCACGCCGTCGAGGAGATCGCACAGCGACCCCGCGGTCGCGAGGACGCAGGCGAGGCCGAACCACCCGAAGGCCGCGGCGACGCCCGCGAGCAGCGCGGGAACGAGCGAGAAGGCCGTCACCATGTTGGGCGTGATGTGGAGCGCGACGAAGGCGCGCACGATGGGGTCGAGCAACCAATACCCCATCTCCATCGAGGCCTTGTTGAGGAGGACGCTGCCGCCGTCGGCGTCGGTGCGCGCGTGGCGCGCCCGACCGACGAGCAACGCGCGCACGAAGTACGCGCCCACCGTGAGCACGACGAGGATCAACATGAAGATCGAGAAGTAGATGTCTTCGAAGTGCATGGGCATCGTGTCTCGGGCACGTCCTCAGGTCTGAGCGTCCGGCAGGGCGACCGCGCGTCCGCGGCGCGCCAGGCGATCGCTGACCTCGTCGCCCGCCAGGGCCGAGAGGCCCTCGAGCGGCAGCTCCCGGCTGTCCTGTCCGGCCGACGCGTAGGCCGTCGAGATGAGCTGGACGCACAGGAAGGCCTCCTGCGCCTCCTTGCCCACGAAGTCGCGGCGCGCGATCGAGCCGCGGAAGTCGTCGAAGAGCGAGTTGAACCAGTTGACGTGGCTCGAGTCCATCCAGTCGGACGGGATGTCCTGCCGCTCGAACTTCCAGGAGACCGCGCCCTGGGGGCCCGGCACCTGCGTCGCGACCTCGATGGCGTCGTCTTCGACGCGCACGGCGCCGCGCTCGCCGTGCACCGTGTACAGCACCTTGCGCACGCCGGCGTTCCAGGACAGGTGCGCCGACGCGACGCCCGTGGGGAACTTCAGGCTGCACGTGAAGTCGTCCTCGGTGTCGAAGGGGCCGAGGGTCGCGGCGCGCGCCGTGATCGCCGTCGGGTAGGCCTTCAGCCACTCGAACGCGAGATAGAAGGTATGGCTGCCGTGGTCCATGGCGATGCCGCCGCCCGAGTACCGGTGCTCGCGTCGCCAGTCGGTGCGCCACTCGGGGACGCCCTTGGCGTGCGTGTTGCGGAAGGTCTGCAGCGTCACGAGGTGGACGCGACCGATGCGTCCCGACTCGAGGACCGCCCGCACGGTCTTCACGACCGGGGCGTGCTTGTAGTTGTGGCAGGGATAGATGACGCGCTCGGCGTCGGCGGCGTGCTTGAGCATCGAGCGCGCCTCCTCGATGCTCGTCGCGAGCGGCTTTTCGCAGAGCACGTGCAGCCCGCAGTCGAGCGCGGCGTGGGCGATCTCGGCGTGCGCGCTGGGCGGTGTCGCGATGTCGCAGAAGTCGAGCTCGCGCCGCTCGGCCGCGAAGAGCGCGCAGTGGTCCGCGTAGACGCGAACGCCCGGGAAGTGCCGGCGCGCGAGCTCGCGCCGCTCCTCCGAAACGTCGGCGACGGCAACGATCTCGACGTCGGCGCCATTTTGCGTACCGCGCGCGCGTTCGAGGTAGCCGGCGGCGTGGCCGCGCTCCATGATGAATCCGTACCCGACGAGCGCGCCGCGCACCTTCGACCCGGCCGACGTCATACCCGACGCCGGGTTTCTGTTGCTACTAGAAGTCGTCATAAGGGATGTGCCCCGAAACATATCTCTTGTCGCCCGTTTGGCAACACCCAACCCATTGACTGCCGACGGGCGGGAGAATAGCTTGCGCACCTGATGTCGATGGACGCGCTTTCGGCCGAAGATCC
>DATKFB010000217.1:0-4640 GCA_035544435.1 Polyangia bacterium | reverse complement strand
GCCGAGCTCGCTGCGAAACAGGAAGTTTGGCGACACGAGCATCGCCTTGATGGCTATCCCGATTCCGGCCTTGAAGTCACCGCCGGTGAGCGACGGATCGAAGAGCGCGAGATAGCGCGTCCTCTCGTCGGCCGTCACGGGCCGTCGGAACGCCTTCAGGCCGAATTGATCGATGAACGTGCCGGCACACGTCGTGTCCTGCGTCTGACAAGGAACGAGTGTCGTGAACGACTCGTTCACCGCCCGATCGCCGAGCGCGTCGGCGGTGCTGTAGTACGCGCCCATCGCGGTATCGCTGACGAAGATGCCGGTGACGTTCGTCGTGAACCCGTCGACCGAGACGTCGGGCGGGATCGCGCTCGTGTCGACGTTCGTGAGGTGTAACAAGTCCGACACGGTCCTGCCGTACTCGGCGAGGTTGAGCTGGCGCAACATCCGAGGGCTCGGCACCTCGACGCCCAGTGGAACCACGGCGCCTGAGGCGCCAGTGCCCGTTACCGAGCCACCGGACGCCCCCGTGGCGGCCCCGCCACTACCGGGAGACTGACCTGGGGTCATGCCCGGCATGCTGATTTGGCCGTTGCATCCCACCAAAAGGCCCGCGAGAGCAGCGGTTGCGAGGCCTACGCCGGTTGCTAGTCTGTTACCGGTCACATGGCTAGTGACGCTGGTCGTGTCGCGGGGAAGGCAAGAAAAATGGCCCGCCCTCACCCTAGGGCCGTGGCCGGTGGCCAACCCCAGTAAATATCCTATGATATCAGATTGTTGCGCCATGGTCACTCACCCCAAGGTTGCAGCGCAGATCCGCCCCGAATCGGCCTCCATTCTAGGTCCATTCGGGAGATGATTCCAGCCCCCGACTTATTAGAGGTGTCAGGGGCCATTTTAGGTCCATTTTGCTCGGGCGGCGGGGTCGTCGCGGCAGGTGCCGGTGCGTCAGGGAAAGCGGGCCCAGCTGGGATTGGCCGGGCTTCTCGGCGGGCGGCGCTCAAAAGGTCTGCGCGAAGCTCACGGTCGTAGGTGGCGCCGCGCCGTCGAGCGCGCCGGTGCGATAACGGCGCAAGCTCTCGATGGCGCCCGTGGGCTGTGTGAGGATGATCATCTCGCCGATGGCGGCGCCGCTCGCGGCGTTGAAGATACCCGCGGCCCAGTGATGAAACCCCACGATGAGAAAGAGCCCCACGCCGGCGTTGAGGACGACGTTGCCCGCGTGCAGCCACCAGCGGCGGCCGTCGGCCTGATTCTGGGCGTCGCGCACGAGGCGCGTCTCGGCGTCGGCCAGCAGAGCGCAGACGTCATCTTGGGCGCCGTCGCGCGCCGCGATGCGTGAGCGCAGCGCGCGCGAATCGGCGATGACGTCGAGGGGCGCGATGAGGAGCGGGACGATGCCCACGGCCGTCGTGACCGCCCCCGTGTACCAGTCGATGCGCTCGTCGGGTTTGACGAAGGGGAGCGGCGCGAGGTTCGCGATCGTGCCGACGCCGAGCGCGATGCCCCACGACCAGGTCCACAGGCGCGCGCGGCCGCCGCCGCGGGTAAGCTCGGCGTCGATCCAGCGCAGGCGAAGCTCGGGGTCGAGAACGCCGACGAGGGCTTGGGAGTCTGCGCTCGCAAGGCCGAGGGCGGGGCTCGGCCCGCAGCTCGAGCCGCGTGCGAGGGGCGCCGCGATCGCGAACTGCGAGACGCCGACCGCGAGCGCGACCTGCGCGAGGCCGACGATGACGAGCGCGGGGCCGCGACGCGCCACGCTCAGTGTCCGTGGGGCAGGCCCGTGCGATATCGCCCGTCGCCGTCGACGTCGAGGAACACGGGGTTGGTGAGCGCGAAAGGGTAGGCCGTGAACGTCTTGCGATCGCCGACGACGGGAGCGAGCGACTTCTCGCCGTCGACGCGGACGACGACGTAACCGTCGCTCGGCGTCGTGAGGTCGAGCGTCTCGTGGAAGCGCGCCACGTCGGTCCCGGCGGCGACGGCCCAGCGCTTGGCCTCGTGTCCGTTGAGGTAGAGCGTGACGCGCTCGACTGACACCCAAGGGGCCGCTTGCACGGTGACCTCGGCGTGCACCTTGCCGCCTCGCGCAGGCACGAGATCACCGATGGTGCCGTTGTTGACGAGGAGGCTCACGAAGGGCGCCGTCGTGAAGAACGCGTGGTGCGCCTTGAGCGCGCGCGCGACCTGCTTGCCGTCGACGAGCGGCGGGCGATCGTCCTGGACCTTGACGTAGTTGCGCGGGTAGCCGCCGATGTTGAAGTTGAGGTGGTGCGTGTCGGAGTTGCCCGTGGCCGTCACGAGGTGCTCGTGGTTGAGCAGCGAGAACCAGTCGTCGACGACGCGATCGACGCTGCGCCGCACCGGATCTTGGTAGCCGTTCATGACCTCGACGGCGTCGAAGTCCCACGAGAAGCCGTTCTTCTCGGCGCGGTCGCCCCGCGCGTCGAAGTGGGCGATGTCGAAGTACCCGATCTCCGAGTCGATGCGCGGGTGGTGTACGTCGATGATGGCGCCGGGCGCGTTGACGCGCACGTCGTTGAAGAAGTCGACGGGCTTGCGGCCGTGAACGAGCACGGCGCCCTGGCCCGGGCGCTCGAGATCGTGTGGCAGCGGGAACGCGCCGAAGTGGCCCCAGACGGCGGTGGTCATCTCGTCGCCGACGGCGCTCGTGATGAAGCGGCCGGCGTCCAGCTCGCGGATGAACGGGTCGTAGTCCGACACGACGTTGTGATCGGTCGAGACGATCATCTGCACGTCGTCGGCGACGAACTCGTAGATGCGATCCTGCATGGGCACTCGCGAATCCGGCGAGCGCGCGGCGTGGACGTGAAAATCAGCCGAGATCCAGCCGGGCGTCTCGACGACGTGCTTGAGGCTGGCCCGGACGATGGCGCCTTGCGCTCCGATCTTCACGCGGCGGCTCGTGCTGATGTCCCACTCGGGGCCGCGGCTCACCGTGATGTCGTAGGCGCCGAACGGCACGTGCACGGCGCCCACACCCTTGAGCGACATGATTCGGTTGAAGGCCAGGAGCGCGCCGCTCTCCTCACGCCCGATGTCGACCTTCGTGAATTGGGGATCGGGTGAGCCGTCGCTGCCGACGAGCGTGAGCTTGCAGGGGATCTGCTCGCCCGTCTGGGCGTCGCGAACTTCGAAGGAGAGGCCGCCCTCGGGCGCGACGACCGGCAGGGCCGGCTGCGGCGGCGCCTTCGCGGCGGACGAGACGCGCGGTCCCAACGCGACGACGGCGAGGGCCGCGGCGGCCACAGCGGCGCTGCCGGCGACGAGGAGTTTGCGGGTCTGGAGAGGCGGCATTTAGCGCGCAGCATCTCACGAGTTCGCGAAACCCGCACATGCGCGGGCGTGCGCCGTCGCAAGATCCGCGACCGGATCGCCAGCCGCGGCCGCTCAGCCGGTCGCGACGACGCGCACGACGAAGAGGACGACACCCGCGAGGGCGATCGTCCCGCTCAAGGCGCGGACGCCGCGCTCGCCGAAATGGGGCGCGCGGCGGGCCGCGAGCACGAGCGGCAAAGCGAGCGCGAGGACGCCGAGCTGGCCGAGTTCGACGCCGAGGTTGAACGAGACGAGGGCCACGGGGACCTGCGCGTGCGGCAGGCCGATCTCTCTCAGCGCGCCCGCGAAGCCGAACCCGTGGACGAGGCCGAATGGAAAGGTGATGCGCCAGCGCCGGCTCGCGTCCTTGACGAAGAGGTTCTCGACGCCGACGTAGGCGATCGAGAGCGCGATGGCGGGCTCGACGAACCGCGGGCTCGGCGCGAGCACGCCCGTCGCCCCGAGCGCCAGCGTGATCGAGTGCGCGAGCGTGAAGGCGGAGACGACGCCCACGAGCGAGCGCAGGCTGCCGCCCACGATGATGAGGCCGAGCAGGAAGACGAGGTGGTCGTAGCCCGTGAGGATGTGCTCGACGCCGAGCGCGAGCATCGACCAGAAGATCCCGCCCGAGCTCGAGGTTTGGCCGGCCTTGTCCAATGTCCAGGTGGAGTGGGTCCGATCGAGGACCTTGATCTGAGCCTCGCCCCCACGGAAGACGCGCGCCAGGTGGCGGTGGCCGGGTACCAAGGATGCCAGGATCGGCGCCGCCAGCGTCAGCCGACGCGGAACCTCGGGACACGTGTACCGCACCTGAAGAACGACGCCGCCCTCGCCCTCGAGAGCCCACGCGCGGTCGAGTGACCCGGCGCAGGGTTTTCCGTCGGCCTCGACGGTCAAGCCGCTCACCACGACACGCGCGAAGGCGTCGTGACCGGCGGCGAGCTCCTCAGCGTCGATCGACCCGTCGTGGTCAGTGTCGATCGCGGGCAGGAGGCGGGCCACCTCCCGAGCGGCCATGCCGAGGTCGCCGCTCAGCACCTTTCCGTCGAGGCGGTACTCGCCGCTCGAGACGCCGACGGCGTGGGCGAAGGCCGAGCGTTCCGACGCGAGCGCGACGAGGCCGAGCGCGGCCGCCGCGATGACGGTGGCCCGCTTTGGCGCTCGCCTAGGGAGCCTCGTCATCGGGCCACCCTCTCATTCACGGGCGACTGCGCGACCTGCGCGCCGCCGGCCGTCGCCGCGAGGTATGGAGCATCGGTCAACGTCCCCAGGAAGGCCACGACCGCATCGATGTCGTCGTCGCCGAGCGGAGG
>DATKFB010000216.1:0-6291 GCA_035544435.1 Polyangia bacterium | reverse complement strand
GGAGCCGCGACCCGACGGTCTCGAGCGCCTCGAGCCCCTCTTCGCGAGCTTCGAGCGCCTCCCCGAGCCCGCGCTGCCCGCCGATCTCACGGCGACGCTGCGGCCGTACCAGCTGCGCGGCGTCGCCTGGCTGTCCTTTTTGCGCACCGCGCGTCTCGGCGGCGTCCTCGCGGACGACATGGGCCTCGGCAAGACCCTGCAAGCCTTGTGCGTCGTGGGTCCGGGCACGCTCGTCGTCTGCCCCACGAGCGTGCTGCACAACTGGGCCGCCGAGGCGCGGCGCTTCCGCCCCGGGCTGCGCGTCACGATCTATCACGGCCCGGGACGCGCGCTCGACGAGGCGGCCGACCTCACGATCACGAGCTACGCCCTGCTTCGCCTCGATGCCGCGCTGCTGGCCGCGCGTCCCTGGCGCGCCGTCTTCCTCGACGAGGCGCAGGCCATCAAGAACCCCGACAGCCAGGTGGCGCGCGCGGCCTTCGCGCTGCCCGCCGAGCTGCGCGTCGCCGTGAGCGGCACGCCGGTCGAAAACCGCCTCGACGAGCTGTGGAGCCTCATGCGCTTCGCGAACCCCGGTCTGCTGGGCGGGCGCGCCGACTTCGAGGCCCGCACGGCGCGCGCCGTGGGCGTGGGCGACAAGGCCGCGCGCGAGCGCCTGCGCGCGCGCATTCGTCCCTTCATCCTGCGTCGCCTCAAGCGCGAGGTCGCGCCCGAGCTGCCGCCGCGCACGGAGTCCGTGCTGCGCATCGAGCTCGACGAGCGCGAGCGCGCCGTGTACGACGCCGTGCGCGCGGCCTCCCGCGCCGACGTCGTCGCGCTCACGCAGACAGGCGGCGGCGTCATGAAGGCGCTCGAGGCGCTCCTGCGCCTGCGCCAGGCGGCATCGCACCCCGCCCTCGTGCCCGGGCAGACGGCGACGAGCTCCTCGAAGATCGACGTTCTCCTCGAGGCCCTCGCGACGGCCGCCGCCGACGGACACAAGGCGCTCGTCTTCTCGCAATGGACGTCGTTCCTCGACCTCATAGAGCCGCACCTCGCGAACGCAGGGATCCCCTTCTGCCGACTCGACGGCACGACCCGTGATCGCGCGGACGTCACTGATGCCTTTCAGTCGGAGGACGGCCCGCCGGTCATGCTCGTCTCCCTCAAGGCGGGTGGCAGCGGCCTCAACCTGACGGCCGCCGACCACGTCTTCCTCTGCGACCTGTGGTGGAACCCCGCCGTCGAGGACCAGGCCGCCGACCGGGCGCACCGCATCGGCCAGGAGCGGCCGGTGACCATCTACCGCCTCGTGACCGAAGGCACCGTCGAGGAACGCATCCTGGACCTCCAAGAGCAGAAGCGCGGGCTCGTCGACGCGGCGCTCGGTGACGCTGCGCTGGGAGCTGCCCTCACGCGCGAGGATCTGCTCGCGCTCCTAGCCTGACGCCGAACCCGAACGCTTAGGCACGCGGCGTGCATATCGCACCGAGCATGTCTGTCGCGCTGCCGTTTCATGTCGGACCGAAGGTCGACGTCCTCGTCGTCGACGACAACCCTTTCATGCGCGCAGCCGTCGCGCGCATCCTGCAGCGGCAGGGGCGCAGGTGCATCGCTGTCGCCACGGTCGACGAGGCCAAAATGACGCTCCTCGAGCACCCGCCGTCGCTCGTGTTGACTGATTTCGCCGTCGGAAAGCGCGAAAACGGCGTCGATCTCGTGCGCTGGATCAGGTCTCAGCCGTCCCTCGAGGCGCTCGCGTGCGGCCTCATGAGCGGGATGGACGTGCCCGCCATCGAGGGGTCGTTGCAGGCGGCCGGCCTCGAGGGATTGCCCATTCTGTGCAAGCCGTTCGCGCTATCCGACCTCGAGCTGTTCTTGGACGGCCTGCTCGGCACCGTCCCGAAACAGCACGCGACTCGACGTTTCGCAGCGTCTACGTAAATCGTGCCGCGCCTTCAGGGTTGAGCCGCCCTCCCGTGCGTCGTCGGCACGGGCGCGGCCGTGCCCGCGCAGACGAGCGCGCGATCGATCGTCCAAAGCAGCTCGTCGACGCTCATGGGCTTCTTGAGGCAGGCCACGGCCCCATATTCGCGCGCGGCCGTGACGACGTCGCGCGTCTCCTCGATCCCGGTCGTCAGCACGACGGGGACCGCGTGAGCGAAGACGTGGAGCCGCCGCGCCAGCTCGATGCCGTCGATGCCCGGCATGGACAGATCGGAGACGACCAGATCGGGGCTGCGCCGCGCCGCGATCCAGAGCGCCTCGTAGCCGTCAGCGGCTTCTTCGACCGTGTAGCCTGCGTCGGCGAGTGTCTCCGCCATGATCTCCCGCGAGGGCTCGTCATCGTCGACGACCAAGATCCGTTCACGCTTCTTCACCATTTTTAGCATGGCCCTTGTAGGAGCAAGACCGGAGCCAACTGCCGGTGGGGCCGGTGGCCGGTTTCGCGGGCGGTCCGTCACGCGCGCGTAACTCCAGGCCGCGCCGGCGGCACCGGCCCGGCGCGGGCAGGACGCGGGGCACGGTGCTAGCGTTGCCGAAAGACCACGATCCAGCGAGGTGAATCATGTGCCGCAGTATCAAGACGCTCTTCCATTTCGAACCGCCCGCGACGGACGAGGAGATCCGCGCGGCGTCTCTCCAATTCGTCCGCAAGCTCTCGGGCATGAACGCCCCGTCGCAGGTCAACGAGTGGGCCTTCAACAACAGCGTCGAGGAGGTGGCGGCGGTCGCGCGCCGACTCGTCGACACGCTCGTCACCGCGGCGCCATTCCGCGATCGGGCCGTCGAGGCCGCCAAGGCCAAGGCGCGTTCCGCAGAGCGGTTCGGCCGCCCGTCGCCCCGCGAGTAGGCGCCGAGGCGCCCGCGGAGCCACCCCGCCGCGACGCAGAAGCTCGCGTCCTTCCTACAGTTTCTCCGTAGAGGCCCGATAGAGCATTGGGACAACCGTAGGAGGACACGCATGGCATGGGGATCGAAGTCGCAGGACGGTCGAGCGGCGGCGCGTGAGCCTATCGAGAACGTCCTCGGGCAATCGCTGATCATCCGAGGCGATCTCACCGCCGACGGCGGCTTCCGCATCGACGGCACCGTCGAAGGCAACGTCGAGTCCAAGGCCGCCATCGTCGTCGGCGAGAGCGGCGTCGTGCGCGGCGACCTGCGCGGCACCGACATCGTCGTCGCGGGACAGATCGTCGGCAACGTGACCTGCAGCGGTCACCTCGAGATCCTCGCGAAGGGACGCATCGAGGGCGACATCGACGCCAAGAGCGTGCGCATCGAGACGGGGGGCGTCTTCCGCGGGACGAGCCGCATGGGCGTGGAATCGGGACGCGCATCCCCGGCGGACGACGCCGGGTCGCTGTCGGGGCGCCACCTCTCACCGGTGGCCTGACCGGCGCGCCGCACGCAATGGCGGACGCGCGCCGATCCGGTCCCGAGCTCGAACGCATCCGCCGCGAGGCGGGGGCGCCGCGGCGCGAGCGCCTGCGCATCGTCATCGCGAGCGATGCGAGCCGGCCCATCCGCACCTTCACGTTGCCGCGCGGCCTGCCGCGCGCCGTGACGATCGTCGCGCTCCTGCTCGTGGCGACGACGGCCGCCCTCATGGCGGGGTCGTGGCACATGAACGGCTCGCTGCACCGGCTCGACGAGCGCGTGCGGGCCATGGTGCAGGCCGCCGACACGGTGGCGATGCACCCGCTGCCAGGCGCGGGCGACGAGGCAGCCATCGACGACCGGGCGCGCGCCGGGGCGCACAGGCCCGCAGGCCAAAAGGGACACTTCGTCGTGCGCTCGGTGAACACGGGCGAGGAGCTCGAGGTCAGGCTCGATCTCGCGAGCGGCGAGGTCGAGGCGACGTCCTACCGGGCGCTGCGCCACCTCATGCGGTGCCAGCGCACGGGCGCGGAGACGCCGATGGACCCGCGCCTCATCGAGCTGCTCTATCGCATCGCGATCCGCACGCGGCAGAAGATCGAGCTCGTCTCGGGCTTTCGCGCGCCCATGTTCTCGCTCGCGACGCTCAGCTACCACACGCGCGGAATGGCCGCGGACATTCGCGTTCCCGGCATGACCCCCCTCATGGTCCGCGACCTCGCGCGCGCCATGGGCGTCAAGGGAATCGGATACTACCCCGTCTCGCAGTTCGTGCACGTCGACGTGCGCGACGAGCACCAGGAGTGGACCGATTTCGGCGAGAACCGCCTGGACGCCGAGGGCGGCGAGCACGACCCGAGCCACGCGGACGCGACGCCGTAGCTCAGGGCGCGGGGAGGTTCACGCAGCCGGCGTTCTCGGCGCGCAGCGTGGCGAACGCTGACGGGTCGGCGTGACGCTTGAGGGCGCGCAGCGTCGCGACGTACTCGCCGGCGGCGCGGCACGCGTCGGCGTGCCCGGCGAGCGCGTGCGACAGGTGCTCGGCGGCGCCCAGCGCGTCGCCCGCCAGGCGCGCGCGCAGGCCGTCGACGTATTGCTGGGCGGCGCCCTGCTTCGCGCGCGGGGCCGTCGCGGCGGGGGCAGGCGCGCCGCCCTCGCGCGAGACGAGCGTCTCGAGGAGCCGCAGATCGGCGTCGAGCTCGACGGCGGGGCCGAAACCATCGAGCGTCGTCGCGAGCGCGCCCGCGCCCCCGACGGCGAAGGCCGCGCGGGCCGCGAGGACGCGCGTCGTGGCGTTGATGGGCCGCAGACCGGGAGGCGCAGTCGCGGCGCGGCCGTGGCCGAGCGTGAGCGCGAGGCGCGCCCAGGCCAGCTCGGGCGCCTGGGGCGCGACGAAGCGCGCCGCGCGCTCGACGAGCTTCTCGGCTCGGTCGACGAAGCCCTCCTGCGCGAGGAGCTGCGCGGTGCGCGCCAGCATGCGCGGTTCCTCCGGCATGGTTCGCGCCGCGGCTTGCGATTGCGTCGAGGCGCGCAGGCGCTCGCCCGCGAAGCGCGCGCGCGCCGACCAAGCCAGCGCGCAGCCCGAGACGACGTAAGGCGCGAGCACGCCGTTCTGCCCGCAGAAGGGCTCGAGCGACGCGCTCACGACCGGGGGACGAGCGGCGCCGTCGCGGGACCCGCGCGGGTCGGCCGTGAGCGCCTGCGACGCCTCCTCGAGCAGGAGGCGCGCGCGGATGTCCTCGGGCGCGCGCGCCACGATGGGCACGAGCACGGCCTCGGCCGCCGCGGCGTCGCCCAGATCGAGGCGGACCTCGGCCCACGCGATCTTAGCGGGCAGGAAACCGGGCGCGCCCACCATGGCCGCCTCGAGCGCGTGGCTCGCGCCCACGAGATCGCCAGCTGCCGCGCGCACCCGTCCGAGGGCGCAGCGCGCGTGGGGACCGTCGCTCCCAGCCGACGCTGCCGCCGTGGCTTGCTCGAGCGCGCGCGCCGAGTTGCCCCGGCGTAGCGCCACGAGGGCGCGCGCCGCCTGCGCGACGACGGCCGCCGTCGACCCGCGCGCGGCCGCCCCCCCCGCCTGTTCGGCGCGCGCCGCGGCCGACTCGGCCTCGTTGATCGTGGCCTGGCCGAACTCCGTCGCGAGCAGCGCGCCCGCGAAGGCCAGCAACGCCGCCGAGCCCGCGTCGCCGGGATCCGAGAGCACGACGCGTCGGCCGATGGCTTGCGCGCGCCCGAGCCCCACGAGCGAGCCGCGATCAATCTCGGCCGCCAGCAGCCCGCGCAGGTGCCCCTCGTCGGCGCGCATCTTCCAGCTCACGGCGAGCGACGTCGACACGGCCAGGATCGAGATGATCGCCAACCCTCCCGCCGTGCCCCGTGTCGTGCCGCGCATCATGAGTGCGCGCCAGTTTCTCACGGACGGACGAGCGTCGCGAAAACTCCGCTCAGCGAGCGCCGAGGAGGCGGCGCACCTCGACGCGGACGTCGAACGGTTTGTCGACGCATTCGTTGTCGACCGAGGCCAGAAAGTCCGCGACCGCCGGATCGAAGACGCCTCCCGTCATGAAGACGATGCACTCCTCGAGCCCCGGCCGAAGGCGGCGCAGGTCGTCGAACAGCTGCATGCCCGACATGTCCGCCATCATGAGATCGCAAAGCACGAGATCGTAGGGCGGGCTCTCGAGGAGGTGCGCGAGCGCGGCGCGGCCGCTCGTGAAGACCCGCACGTCATACTGCGCGGCGAGCGCCACGCCGAAGATGCGCGCGAGCTGGGGCTCGTCGTCGATGACGAGCACGCGACGACGGGCGGGCGCGGCGCTCCGGGCCTCTGCCGCCGGCGTCGCGGCGGCCGGCTCGGCGCGTGACGCGGGCGCCGTCGTCGTCGGCAGGCGGATCGTGAACCGCGCGCCGCCCGTCGGCGCGTCGTCGAGG
>DATKFB010000215.1:0-5442 GCA_035544435.1 Polyangia bacterium | reverse complement strand
TGAGGGCCAGGAGCGAGAGCGCGAACATCGTATTGCGAATCATGATCATCCTCCGTGCGGGTTTGGTTTTTCGGTCGATTGAACCGACGGAGTGACTGATTGCACCGGCGATGCCAAGCCGTGCGCCCCCGCAAGTCGGCGCGACGCGCGGGTCCCGACGCCAGGCCGACCCAGCGTGGGGCGCTTTCGCTGTGCGCGCCCGACCAAACCGCCGCTTCGGGCCGCGCGTCAGCCAAACCAGTACGCGATCTTGAGCATGATCACGTCGATGGCGGCGCGGCCGTTCAGGATGGGGTGGAGGTCGAGGCTCGTGGCACCACCCATGGCGGGGACAAGGGCGGGTGTCTGGGAGCGCGTGTAGACGAGGAACGCCGTCGAGCCGAGGCGGAACTCCCAGCGCAGCACGACGTTGACGTTCAACGTCGCGGTCAGCGTGTCGGGGTCGACGGACGGCGGCGCCAATGCCACGAGCGACGAAAGGTCGATGCGCTGGCGGGGGGCGACGACGGGCGACTGGAAGAAGCGCGTGTAGTGGACGCGCGCGAGGAAGGCCTGGCTGTAGACCTGCAACGACAGCTCGGGCGTGAACGTGTACGCCGCGCGCAGCGTCGCTCCCAGGCTGCGGGCTTCTTGCGCGCCGAACACGAACGCCGCCGTTGGGCTGACCTGTTGCACGCCGAAGTAGCGCGGCTCGCCCTCGTCGTACGTCGCCGTCGGGACGAGCTCGAGCTCGAGCTGCGGCAACGCGCGTAGCGTGAGGTCGCCGTGCGCCTCGTAGTGGCCGCCGTCGGTGATGTGGAGGGCCTGGCCATAGACCGACCACAGGACACGCCGCCGCGGATCGCCCGCGAGGGTGAGCTCGCCGCCCCAGCGCGCGGCGCGCTCGAGCGCCACGCCATTGCCAAGCTCCCGGTCGTCGTGCCAGGCGCCACGGTAGTCCGCCTGCGCGAGCAGCGTCCAGAAGCTCGAGAGGATCCAGTAAGAGCCGATCGCGAAACCGTGCTGCAGGTCGATGCCGTCGAGGGTGCGCCGCACGTCCGCCTGCAGCGTCGTGCGCGTCTCGACGGTCTTCCACCACGGCTCGATCGTCCGGTACGTGAGCGCGAAGTTGCCGAGGTAGTCGTTCTTCCGATCGAGGTAGCCGAGATCGTTGAACTCGAGCTGCCGCCCCGAGACCTGCTGGTCAATGTTCCAGAGCCAGTGCTTACCGCCCACCCGGTCGACGTTGAGCGTGCCGCCACCCGCGAGCGTGCCGGGGTTCACGTTGATGCCGTCTGTCTCAGCGCGCACGGGGCCGTGGACGAGCGCCGTCGTGAGGGCCTGCGCGCTCACGACGTAGTCGCCGCGCGGAGAGCGCCAGCGTCCGTCGGCGCTGAGCGCGTAGGCGTCGTTCGTGCAGCGTTGGTCCGTGGCCGGCTTGGCCTGCGTCGACGGGCAAAGTTGGCCGACCGCGTACAGAGGCTCGAAGCGGTTCGTCGCCGTCGCGAGCAGGCCGACGCTCGAGTCGGCGCCCACGAGGCGCTTCCAGCGCACGACGTTGTACGCCGAAAGCGGCTCGGCCGTCCGCGCGACCGTCGCCCCATTGTTCGTCCTCACGTCGACGTCGTTTTGGCCCGTGACGGCCGACAGGACGCCCAGCGTCGTGCTGGCGCCCGCGGCGCCGACGAGCTTGGCGGCGCCGTAGATCGGCGAGGGATCGGGGAGATCGACGGCTTTCTCACCCGCGCCCAGCGTGGGCGAGGCCGGCTGGTGCCCGATGCGGCGCGTGTAGAGGAGCTGGCGCAGCGTCGCAAAGGTGTCGATGCCCTCGAGGAAGAGTGGCCGCTTCTCGGGGAAGAACGTCTCGAAAGTCGACAGGTTGAGGACGACCGAGTCCGCCTCGACCTGGCCGAAGTCGGGCAGGAGCGCGAGATCGAGCGTGAGGTCGTTGGTGACGGCGACCTTGGTGTCGAGCCCGCCCGAGATCTTGGCGTCCCACCCTTGGGCGAGCGTGCCCTGGGCCGCGATGGCATCGGCCGAGCGGTGGCGCAGGCGTCCGAGCTCGAACGGGCGGAGCTGCCAGGCGTGCCGCGGGCGCAGGTCGGCGAGATCGTCGATGCGGCCGAACATCGGGATGTAGCTGCCCGCGCTGCGCGGGAAGAAGGCCCAGTCGTCGGTCTCCTGGCGCGCCTCGATGAACCGGCGCAGCTCGAAACCCCAGTCCTGGACCGGCAGCGCGTCGAAGCGCAGAACGTAGAGCGGGATGCGAATCTCGACCGAGTAGCCGCGCGGCGTATCGGACGCCTTGCCCTCCCACACGGCGTCCCAGTCCGCCGAGTATTCGAGGTCGTTGAAGTGGATGGCGTCGCTGAGCACGCCCGCCGCGTTGACGCCGAAGTGAAAGGCGCTCACGCCGTCGCGGCGGCTGTCGATGTCGAGCCACACGCCGTCGGAGGCGGCCTGGGTGTCGCGACGCATGAGGCGCTTGACGACGGGCGCGTGCACCTGCTCGCAATCGACGCCGATGTAGAGCGCGGTGTCGTCGTAGAGGATGCGGACCTCGGTGCGCTCGCTCGGAGGCGCGCCCTCGTTCGGAAAATGCTGGGTGAACGTGTCGGACGGCACGGCGCGCCTCCAGGCCGGGTCGTCGAGCTTGCCGTCGATGACGGGGCGCTGGCTCGTGCGCACGGCGTGGATGTGGGGGCGCACCGCGGGCAAGAAAGGCGCCGCGACGCCAGACGGGACCGCCGGAACCGCGACGGGCGCGAGCGGACTCGCCTGCGCGAGCAGCCAGGCGAGGGCCGTTCCGACGGGGAACACGAGGGCGAGCGACACGAAGCCGCCGTCAGCCTATGCCGAAACGAAAACGCACGCGATGCTATAAAGGGCCGCCATGGGCCTTCTCGAGCGTCTCGCCGCGCTCGTCTCCTTCGACACGCAGAACCCCGAGGGAGACGAGAAACCGCTCGTCCACGAGCTCGGCCGAGAGTTGTCGGCGCTGGGCGCGGCGGCGGTCGACGAGGTCGAGGTTGGCAACCACGCGTACGTCTACGCGCGTTTCGGCGGCGAGCGGCCCACGCTGCTGCTCAACGCGCACGTCGACACCGTGCCGGCCAACAGCGGCTACTCCTCGCCGCCGCACATCCTGGTGCGCCGCGGCGAGCGGCTGCACGGCCTCGGCGCCGCCGACACCAAGGGCGCCATCGCGGCCATCCTCGAGGCTCTGGCGCGACGGGCCACGCCTGCCGCGGGCGAGCCGGCCGGCCAGCCGACCGTCGGCGTGCTCTTCTCCGGCGACGAGGAGCGGAGCGGCACGTGCATCCGCGCGTTCCTCGACAGCGAGGTCGCGCGCGGCCTCACGCACGCCATCGTGTGCGAGCCGACGGGCTGCCGCGTGGGGGTGCGTCACCGCGGCATTGCGGCCGCGACGGCGACCGTCGAGGGGCCGGGCGGGCACTCCTCGCGCGTCGACGGCCTCGTCAATCCGATCGCCGTGCTCGCGCGCGCCGCCGTGGCGCTCGACGACTGGGGCGCGGCCGAACGGGCGCGCGGCCCGGCCGGCTTCGAGGGGCTCTGCCTCAACGTCGCGAGCCTCGACGGCGGCTTGGCGTTCAACGTCGTGCCCACGCGCGCCACGCTGTCCGTCTCGCTGCGGCCCGCGCCCGGCGCCGACGTCGCGGCGCTCATGGCCGAAGCCGAACGGCGCGTGCGCGCCGCGGCGGCGCCGCACGCCGTCGCGTGGACGGTCGAGATGCAGAACCCACCCTTCGCGACGCGGGCGCTGGGCGCCTTCGCGCGGTTCCTGGGCGCCGCCGCCGAGCACGCCGTCGACCTCGGCTTTTGGACGGAGGCGGCGCGGCTGTCTGAGCGCGGCATCGACGCCGTCGTCTATGGTCCCGGGCTCGTCGAGCAGGCGCACGCGGCCGACGAGCACGTCGACATCGCGCAGCTCGAGTCGGCGCGCGCGACGTTCACCCACGTCCTGGAGGCGACCGCCCGATGATGGAACCGGAGATCATCCAGCGCTTCCTCGAGAGCGTCGGACAAAAGGCCGACGTCGATCTCTACCTCAAGCTCTTCCGGGCCCAGCGCAAGGAGAGCTTCGCGATCCTCGCGGCCGGCGCCCAGATCGTGAAGAGCGCGCTCGATCCGGTGCACTTCGACCTGCGCATCCTTACGGGCCTCGGCCTCTGCCCGTCGGTCATCCTCGGGCTCTTCGAGCCGAAGGACGCCGACCGGCAAGCGCAGCGCGTTCAGGAGTGGCTCGTCGAGGATGCCGTCCCGGCGCGCATCGTCCCCACGGGCGCCGAGCTCGGCGCCGAGGCCGTCGACGCCGTGCGCGCCGCCATCGGCGCCGGCGAGATCCCGCTCGTGACGTTGGAGGGCGCGCGCGACGCCCCGCTCGAAAAGCGCTTTCGTCTCCTCGCGAAGCTCGCGGAGGCGCTCGAGACGCGCAAGGTGGTCTTCCTCAGCCGCCGCGCTGGCCTCGAGCCCAGCGGCGGCGGCCACTTGAACGTCGTCAACCTCGCGGCGGACTACGACCGCCTCATGACGACGGGCGGGTTCTCGCGCGGCCAGGCCACGCTGCTCCGCCACGTCAAGCAACTCCTCGAGCTCGTCCCGCAGCGCATGAGCGCCACGGTCGTCAATCCGCTCCACCTCCTGCGCGAGCTCTTCACGGTGAGCGGCGCGGGCACGCTCATCCGACGCGGCTCGCGCATCGACGCGCACACGAGCTGGGAGGGCCTCGACCAGGTGCGCGCGCGCGGCCTCTTCGAGTCCGCCTTCGGCCGCCCCCTGCGCGGCGGCTTCTTCGCCGATCCCGTCGAGCGGATCTACCTCGAGGAGGGATTCCGTGGCGTGGCGGTCGTGCGCCAGACGAAGGTGGCGCCCTATCTCACGAAGTTCGCCGTCGATCGTCAGGCGCAAGGCGAGGGCATCGGCAGCGAGCTGTGGTCCGTGTTGGCGCGCGACTTCCCGACGTTCTTCTGGCGCTCGCGGCCGTCGAACCCGATCACGGGCTGGTACGCCAAGCAATGCGACGGCCTGGCGCGCTTCTCCGAGTGGCACGTCTTCTGGCGCGGGCTGCCCGTCTCCTCGATCGAGGCCGCCATCGAGCACGCGCGCGCCGCGCCCGTCGATCTCGACTGAGACGAGCCTGAGGCGAGTGCCGTGCCTGAGCTTCCCGAGGTCGAGGTCGCGGCGCGGAACCTGCGCCGCTGGCTGTCCGGACGCAGGGTGCGCGCGGCCGACGCCGACGCGACGGCCGTCGTGCGGCCGGCCGGGCCGCGCGCGCTCGCGACGCTCGCGGGCGCCAGCGCGCGCGACGTCGATCGCGTCGGCAAGCACCTGCTCCTGACCTTCGCGCGGGGCCGCGGCGCGAAAGACCTCGTGGGCCTGTGGTCGCACCTCGGAATGACGGGCAAATGGCTGAGGCGCGCGCCCGGCGCCGCGCCGCCCCGC
>DATKFB010000214.1:0-3684 GCA_035544435.1 Polyangia bacterium | reverse complement strand
GACCGCCCGAGCTCGCGTTGACGTCGACCGAGGCCGCGCTGCTCGCGGCGGGGCTGCGCAAGGGACGACTCATCACGTTCGACGAGATGCACCCGTCGATGGCCAAGCTGCCGTCGGCCGAGGACGCCACGCTTGCCTTCGCCGAGGTCGCGAACGCCGTGGGCCACCTCTACGCCGAGAAGGGGACGGCGGGCCTGCGCGCGGCCGTCAAGCGCGTGGGCGACGGGGAGGACGCGCGCGAGGCGGTCGCGGCGGCAGCGGGCGTGACCTGGGCCGAGTTCGAGCGCGGCTGGCGCGCCTACATGGTCGCGCAGAAGTACAAGACGTTCCCCGCCATCGATTTTCCGACGACGCACATCCGCAAGCCCAACGCCATCGCCTCCCAGCGAAAGCCGAGCGAGGACGAGGCGCTGTCGCCCTCCGGGAAGATGGCGGCGCCGTTCCGCTTCTTGCGCCTCGGGAACATGCTCCTGCGGCGCGAGCGCCCGCGCGCCGCCGTCATCGAGTACGAGAAAGGCGCCAAGGCCGTGACGTCCGCGGGGCGCGGCAGCGGCGAGCCCGCGGCGGCGTGGCTCTTCCCCGTGAAGCTCGGGCGCACGTACCTCGTGCTCGGCGAGCCCGATCGCGCGTTGCGCGCGCTCGAGCCCGTGCAGGTGGTGTTCCCGGACCTGCCATGGCCCCACGTCATCGCGGGCGAGGCCAAGCTCGCCAAGGGCGCCCCCGGCGAGGCCATCGTCGAGCTGCGCGCCGCGCTCGCGACGAACCCGTTCGATCCCGAGGTGCACTGCACGCTCGCCACGGCCTACGAAAAAGTCCCCCAGGGCGCGCGCCCGGCCGCCGAGATCATCGCGCGCGAGCACCAATTCTGTAAGGAATTGGCAGGCGGCGGGGACTGATCCGCGTGAGCACACGACGGCTGGGACTTCGCGCGGCGATCCTCGTGACGGGCCTCGTCACGTCGGCGTGCGCGGGCGGTGGAGGCTCGCGCGCCGACGGCGGGGGAGCCGCCGGGACCACGGGAAGCGGGGGCGCCGGCGCGGGGGGCGCCGGCAGCAGCGGCGCCGGGGGCGCTGGGAGCGGCGGTGCCGGCAGCAGCGGCGGATCGGGGACCGGCGCCGCCGGGCAAGGTGTCGCGACAGTCGGCGGCCTCTTCACGCAGCCCGAGCCGTGGACGAAAGACGTCTCGAAGCTCGCGCCGGCGGCGCGCTCCGCCGCGATCCTCGGAGCGCTCGACGCGTCGGGGGGCTGGGGCGGCGGACGGCTGCAGATCGATTTTTCGATCCCGCTCTTCTTCGCCGACGGCACAACACCCCGTCAGGTTATCACGTCGCGCGCCGCAGACCCGTACTGCTATCGCGGCCCGGACTGCGATCCCGTCCCGCTGCAGATGCCGATGCCCGCGGGCGGAAACACGGAGGGCAGCGCCGACTACACGTGCGACACGACGAAAGGCGACTGTCACGTCCTTGTCGTCGAGACGAGCCAGCACAAGCTCTACGAGCTCTACAACGCCACGAAGTCGGGCGCGGCCTTCACGGCGCTCGGCGCGTTCATCTGGGATCTGACGAAGGCCTACCCCGACAACTTGCGCGGCGATCAGTGCACGTCGGCGGACGCGGGAGGCTTCCCCATCGCGGCGCTGCTGCCGACGGCAGACGAGGTGGCCGCCGGGGCGGTGGCGCACGCGCTGCGCTTCATCCTGCCGAACCCGCGCATGAAGAAGGGCGTCTACGTCCACCCCGGCTCGCACGCGGGCTCGCCCGGGAGCACCGACGCGAACGCGCCGCCGTACGGCGTCCGCTTCCGCCTCAAGGCGACCTTCGACGAGACCAAGTTCAACGCGGGCGAGCGCGCGATCCTGAGCGCCATGAAGACGTACGGCATGCTGCTCTCGGACGGCGGCACCATCGCGCTCACCTTCGCGGACGACCGCACGACCAAGGCCAAGTGGCAGTCGGTCGGAGTGACCGCCCTCTCCTTCTCGGCGATCAAGGTCGACGACTTCGACGTCGTCGACCTGCCGGCCGAGACCGCCCTCACCGACGACTGCGTGCGGAACCCGTAGAGGCGCGCGTCAGGGGGCGGCGCGAGCGCCTTCGGCGATCCGGATGCGTGCGGTCTGGCCCGCGTCCGAGCTCGCGTACCGCCACGCGACGGTCGGCTGCCCGCCGCCGACCGCAACGGCGACCTCGCCGGCGAGGGGCGCGCGCCTGCCCGTATCGTCGACGAGTGTGAGCTCGTGCGCGCGCACCTCGACGTGGACGGCGCGGCGTTCGCGGGGCGCGAGCGTCACGCGCGTGAAGGCGGCGAGCCAGCGGCGCGGCGCGTATGCCGGGGCGTCGGGCTTCGAGAGGTAGACCTCGACGACCTCGTCGCCGGCGCGCGCGCCCGTGTTCTCGACGTCGACCGACAGCGTGACGTCCTTGCCGGCCTCGAGCTCGGGCGGGACGACGAGATTGGTATAGCGGAACGTCGTGTACGACATGCCGTGGCCGAAGGGCCAGAGCGGCGGCTTGTCGGCGTAGCGGTACGTGCGGCCCTTCATCGAATAGTCGGCGAACGGCGGCAGGTCGTCGACGGAGCGCGGGACGGTCACGGGCAGACGGCCCGACGGGCTGACGTCGCCGAAGAGGACGTCGGCGAGCGCGGCGCCGCCCTGCTCGCCCGGGTACCAGGCCTCGACGATCGCGGGGACGTGCACGTCCGCCCAGGGCACGGAGAGCGCGCTGCCGCTCGTGAGCACGAGGACGACGGGCTTCCCCGTGGCGACGAGGGCCTCGAGCAGGCGCTGCTGGGCGCCCGGCAGGCCGAGGTCGGCGCGATCGCCGCTCGGGTTCTCGGCGGTCTCGCCTTCCTCGCCCTCGAAGCGCGGTGAAAGGCCCAGCGTCGCAACGACGGCGTCGCTGCGGCGCACGACGCGCAGGGCGTCGGCGAGCTGCGCGCTCGAGTCACCGCGTCCGGCGAGCGGCGCGCCGCGCGCCGTGGCGACCTCGACGCCGCGCTTGCGCGCCTCGGCGCGCAGGCCGTCGAGGAGCGTCACGGGCCGCGTGGGCTCGCCGTGGTAGTTGCCGAGGAGGACGTCGACGTCGTCGGCGACCGGGCCCACGACGGCGAGGCGGCGCAGGCCGGGGCCGAGCGGCAACGCGCCGCCGCGGTTCTCGAGCAGCACGATCGACTCGCGCGCGGCCGCGCGCGCGAGGGCGCGGTGCTCGGGCGACTCGACGACCGACATCGGCGTCCGCGCCCACGGCACCGACGCCGGCGGGTCGAACATGCCGAGGCGGAACCGAGCCGTGAAGAGGCGCGTCACGGCGCGGTCGATGGCGGCGGCGGCGACGAGGCCGAGCTGCCGCGCGCGCGCGAGCTCGGCGAATTCGCCGCCGCACGACAGATCCGTGCCGGCGTCAAGCGCGCGCGCCGCCGCCCGCTCGATCGTCTCGGCGGCGTGGTGACCGTCGACGATGTCGCCGATGGCGCCGCAGTCGCTCACGACGTAGCCGTCGAAGCCCCACGCCCGCCGCAGGGTCTCGTCGAGCAGCGTGGGGCTCGCCGCGCACGGCGTGCCGTCGAGGCGGTTGTACGCTGGCATGACGGACGCGACGTGGCCCTCACGCACGCAGGCCTCGAACTGCGGCAGGTACGTGTCGGCGAGATCGTGCGCGCTCGGGCGCGCGTCGAACACGT
>DATKFB010000213.1:0-2860 GCA_035544435.1 Polyangia bacterium | reverse complement strand
CTTCGATGTCCGCCAGCTTCGCACGCACCGAACCGCGCCGGAGACCCACCCATGAAGCTCTTCAGGATGCCCGGACGTTTCGAATGGAAGATCCTCGTGGCCCTCTTCATCGTCGCATCGCTGCCTCTCGGCGCCGCCGCGTATCTCATGCGCGTGACGCTCGACAGGGTCGAGCGCATCACGAGCGAGCACCAGGAGGCGGTCGGGCAATCGCTGGGCGGCGCCGTCGAGGTCTACCGGTCGTACTTCGCGCAGATGAAGGACGTCTTCCGCCAGCGCACGGCCGAGATCGGCGCCACGCCGGTGGCGCGCGCCGCCGACCTGGCCGAGGTGCCCGAGCTCTTGCGCGCGCGCATCCTCGAGGGCGCGCGCGTCGTAGACGAGTGGAGCGCGCCGGTCCTCGTGCTCGACCGGGCGCGCGAGGGCCCACCGAACCTCGTCGAGCTCCCCGGCTCGAAGCCGGGGGCGGCGCGCTTCCTAGAGCTCACCTTCGGGATCTCCAAGGAGATCTACGCGAACTTCCTGGCGTTGCGCGAGGCCATGGAGCGCGAGCAGGATCTCGATCGCCTGCTGCCGGTCGTGCTGCCGCGCATCTTCCGGGGCCTCGGCATCGCGCTCGTCATCGTGCTGGCGCTCGCGACGGCCATCGGGCTCTTCGTCGCGCGGCGCGCCACGGGCCGCGTCGCCGCGCTCCGCGACGCCGCCCGTCGCGTCGGCGAGGGCGATCTCGCCGTGCGCGTCTCCCCGCGCGGGAAAGACGAGCTCGACGACCTCGGGCGGACCTTCGACGTCATGGTCGCGGAGCTCGCCGAGGCGCGCCCCCGGCTCGAGTACCTCCAGAAGGTCTCGGCCTGGCAGGAGGTCGCGCGGCGGCTCGCGCACGAGATCAAGAACCCGCTCACACCCATCCAGCTCGCCGTCCAGGAGCTCGGCTCGAAGTACCGTGGCGATGATCCGGCCTACGCGAAGCTCCTCGCGACGGCCCAGGAGATCCTCGGCGAGGAGATCGGCACGATCCGGCGCCTCGTCGACGACTTCTCGGCCTTCGCGAAGCTGCCCAAGGTCGAGCCGGAGGCGGTCGATCTCGGGCAGGTCGTCGACGACTTCGTGCGCGCGCACGCCGAGTGGCAACCGTTCGTGCGCTTCACGCGACCCGCGGCTCCCGTGGGCGCGCAGTGCGACCGCATGCTCATCCGTCGCGTTCTCGCGAACCTCGTCGAGAACGCCGTCCAGGCGGCTTCGGGCGCGGGCCGCGAGCCGGCCGTCTCGCTCTCGGTCTCGAGCGACGGCGCGCGCGGCGTCGCGAGCCTGGTCATCGACGACAACGGCCCCGGGATCGCCGCGGCCGAGCGCGAGCACGTCTTCGATCCCTACGTGACGACCAAGGAGCACGGCACGGGCCTCGGCCTCGCCATCGTGCGCAAGATCGTGCTCGACCACGGCGGCGACGTGCACGTGAGCGCGGCGCCTGCCGGAGGCGCGCGCTTCACGGTGACACTGCCGGCCGCGGCGGGCGGCGTTCGATCGGGTGGCGGCGGCCCGCCAGCGCCAGCACCCAACGACCCGGCCCCTCCTCGCTGAGCCGGTCCGCGAGCGCGGCCGCCGACGACGTGTCGAGGCGCGCCTCGAGCTTCCCCGCGCGCACGCGCGCGCGCAGGACGCCCGCGTCGTCGACGGTGAGCGTGGCCGGGTCGAGCGGCTCCTCGCTCCCGTCCGTGAGCGCGAGCAGGATCCGTTCGCCGTCACCGTCGGTCACTCGGCGCGCCGCGCGCGCGACGAGCGGCGTGTCGTCGACGTCGAGGTAGGCGAAGCGCCGCTCGTCGAGGCGCAGCACGACGCGCCCGTCAGGCTCGGCGTCGAGCCAACGAAACAGCGCGCGCCGCAGCCCCTCGTGTCGGACCTCGCCGCCCTCGTGGACGAACCGGCCCTCGCGGTCGATCCGGATCCCCGAGCGGCGCAGTCGCTCGAGGGTCTCCGCGTCCATGGAATTTCGCCGGGCCGTCAGCTCGCGCGGCGGAGGCCCGCCGATAGAAGCGCGAGCCGGTCCTTGGCGCGCAGCTTCTCCTTCTTGAGCTGACTTCGCTCCACTTGCTCGTCGGGCGTGAGCGACAAGTGCCGCTCGAGCTCGGACAGCCGCTTCTCGATCTCGTCGTGTCGCGCCTTCAACCTGCCCACCTCCCCGTCTGCCTCCGTCCCCGTGCCCTGCTCGCCTGCCACGCGGATCTTCTCCATGCGTCCGGACCTCCCAATCTGCAATCGTGGCAGCGAGACGGGGTCGTGTCTACTCCGTTCGGGGTGACTCCGGTTACTTGGATTTCCTACCCATTGTCGTCTCATAGGCGCCGATGTCGGCGTCCTGCGACAGCAGGAACTGCAGCTCGTCGATGCCATTCAGCAGGCAGTATCGCGAGAAGGGATCGACCGAGAACTTCGCGACGGTGCCGTCCGCCAGCGTCACGGTCTGGGCCTCGAGGGAGACGGTGACCTCGGCGCCCGGCGCGGCGACGAGCTTGGCGTGCGTCGCGGCGTCGACGGTGATCGGCAGCAGGCCGTTCTTGAGCGAGTTGTTCTTGAAGATGTCCGCGATCGACGTGCTGATGACGGCCCGGAAGCCGTAGTCGTAGAGCGCCCACGGCGCGTGCTCGCGCGACGAGCCGCACCCGAAGTTATCGCCCGCGACGAGCACGCGCGCGCCCTTGGCGGCCGGCCGATTGAGGGCGAAGTCCGGCTTCTCCTTGCCGTCGGCCGAAAAGCGCCAGTCCGAGAACAGCTTGTCGCCGAGCCCGAGCTTGGTCGTCGCCTTGAGAAAACGCGCCGGGATGATCTGATCGGTGTCGATGTTGTCGGTCGGCAGCACGAC
>DATKFB010000212.1:0-6622 GCA_035544435.1 Polyangia bacterium | reverse complement strand
GCGCTCGACCCGGGGGAGCCCGACGCGCACGTCGGCCTGGCGCGCGTGGCCGTCGTCGAACGCTACGATGCCGTGCTCGCGCGCGCGGAGCTCGAGCGCGCGCTCGCGGCCAACCCGCGTCACGCGGGCGCGCTCGCGCTGCGGGCCGAGCTGGCGCTCGATCGCGAAGACTTCGCGGCCGCGGCCGCTGACGTCGCCCTCCTCCGGCGCACGAACCCCCGCGATGCGGGCGCGGCGCGCGTCGCCGCCGCCGCCGCGCTGCTGCTCGATGACGCCGCGACGTACGCCCGCGAGCGCGACGATCACCTCGCGGCGCACGGGCGCGACGGCGAGCTCTTCGCCTTCGTCGCCGAGGCGCTCGAGCGCCAGCGCCGCTACGTCGAGGCGCGCACCGTCGCCGAGGAGGGCGTGGCCGCCGACCCCGAGAACGCGCGCTGCCTCTCCGTGCTCGCGACGACGCTCCTGCGCCTCGGCGACGAGGCGCGCGGGCTCGAGACGCTGCGCCGCGCCTGGAAGATCGATCCGTACGACGCGCGCACGTTCAACCTGCTCGACCTGTTCGAGAAGGTCATCCCTGCGCGCTACGTGATGCTGTCGACCGCGCACCTGCGCTTCCGCGTCGAGCCGGCGGCGCGACCCGCCATCGAAGCCGTCGTGGCGCCGTTCCTCGAGGAGACGTACGCGCGCTTCGTCGCGCGCTATGGCTTCGAGCCCAAGAGGCCCATCACGTTCGAGCTCTATGGCGAGGCCGGGCAGTTCGGCGTGCGCACGGTCGGGCTGCCGGGCATCGGCGTCTCGGGCGTCTGCTTCGGGCGCATCATCACGTCGCTCGCGCCCACGAACCACGCCTTCAACTGGGGCATGGTGCTCGCGCACGAGCTCGCGCACGTGTTCGCGATCGAGCTGTCGCGCTCGCGCGTTCCGCGCTGGTTCACCGAGGGGCTCTCGGAGGTGGAGACCATGCGCCTGCGTCCCGAGTGGAGGCGCCACGACGACGTCGCGCTGTGGGGCGCCTGGAGGCGCGGCGAGCTGCCGCCGCTCGTCGCGCTGTCCAACGCCTTCGTCGACGCGCACGACCCCGAGTCGGCGGCGCGCGCCTACGCCCACGCCGCCCTCGCCGTCGACTTCCTCGAGCGCCGCTTCGGCTTCCCGCGCCTGCGCGGCGCCCTCGTCGCCTGGGGGCGGGGCGAGCGCGGGCCCGGCGTCCTCGAGCGCCTCGCGGGCATGGACGCCGCCGCGCTCGAGCGCGCCTTCCGCGCCGAGCTCGCGACGCGCTGGAGCCGCTACGACGCCCAGTTTCTCCCGTCACAGTCGCTCGTGCGCCCACGCGACGAGGCCGCGCGCGAAGCCGCCGCGGCCCCCCGCGACGCCGGCGCCCAGGTCCGCCTCGGCCTGTCCGCCCTCGCGGTCGCCGATCGCCCGACGGCGCGCGCGGCGCTCGCGCGCGCGCGGGCGCTCCACTGGAAGGCGGCCGCCGACGAGGCGGCCACGTTCTTTCTCGCGGGCGAGCTGGCGCTCGCCGACCAGAACGCCGCCGCGGCCGCCGCGGCGTTCTCGGGCATCCTGACCCTCGGCCCCGCCTTCGACGGCTACGACGTGCGCGTGCGCCTCGCGCTCGCCGAGCTCCACCGCGGCGAGCTCGCGGCGACGGAAACGAACCTGCGTCGCGCCGTCGCCTTCGACGACTCGCGCGTCGAACCGCACGCGCTCCTCGCCGAGCTCTTCGCGCAACACGGCCGCGATGCGGACCGCGCCACCGAGCTCGAGGCCGCGCTCGCGCTCGAGCCGCAGAACGCCACGCGCGCCAAGGAGCTCGTGCTCGCGAGCGCGCGCGCAGGACGGAGCGCGCGCGTGCTGTGGGCGGCACCCATCGCGATCTTCATCGATCCGGCCGACGCCGATCTCCACGCGGCCCTCGCGCGCGCCCTCGCGGCGACGGGACAGCTGGCGCCCGCGGCCCAAGCCTTCGAGCGCGCCCTCCTCTTTCATCCCGCCGACGCGGGAGCGATCCACGGCGCGCTCGCCGAGCTCTACGCGGCGCTCGGGCAGCCGACGCGCGCGGCTCCTCACCGGGCCGCGGTCACGCCCTGAGCGAGCGCGCCCGCGGCGGCGCGCGCCTCGGACGCGGGCTCGTCGCGCGCGTCGTTCGCTGCGGCGCGGAGCGCGGGGAACGTCAGCGAGAACGCCGTGCCCGAGTCGGGGCCGCTCTTGACCTCGATGCGTCCGCCGTGCTCGACGACGATCTGCTGGACGAGCGCGAGGCCGAGCCCCGTGCCGCGCTCTTTCGTCGAGAAGAACGGTTCGAAGATCTTCCCGAGGTGCTCGCGCGGGATGCCGTCGCCCGAGTCGGCCACGGTGACGCGCACCTCGGCGGCATCGCGGCCGTCGTCCCCCGCCCTGCGGTGCGCGACGACGGCGACGCGCAGCCGACCACTCTGGCGCGTCGACATGGCCTCGCGCGCGTTGCGCACGAGGTTGAGCAGCGCCTGCCGGAGCTGCGCCTCGTCGGCCGCGACTTCGGGCAGGCCCGGCGCGACCTCGAGCTCGAGCGTGATGCCGGCCTGCGCCAGCTCGGCGCGTGCGAACTCGAGCACGCCCGTGACGATCGCGCCCAGGTCCTCGCGCTCGAGCTTAGGCCGCGGCAGGCGCGCGAAGCGCAGGTACGTCTCCGTGATCTCGGTGAGCCGGTCGACCTCGCTGATGATCGACGCGACGAGGCGCTTGGGCTCGTCATTCCCCTGCCCGCGGTCCGCGATCTCGTCGCCGAGGAGCTCGGCGTAAAGGCCGATCGACGCGAGGGGGTTGCGCACCTCGTGGGTGATCTGCGCCGCCATACGCCCCACGGTCGCGAGCCGCTCGGACCGGATGAGCCGCTGCTCGCGCTCCTCGATGGCGCCCGCCATGGCGTCGAACTCGCGCGCGAGATCGCCTATCTCGTCGTGCGAGGTCACGCCCGTGCGCCGCGCGTAGTCGCCGCCCGCGACCTCGCGCGCCCGCGCGCGCAGCACGCGCAGCGGCCGCAGCGTGCGCACCGTGAAGAGGAACGCCGCCGCCGCGATGGCGAGCCCCGTGATGCCGAGGCCGAGCGCCATCTGCAGCGCAGTCTCCTCGTCGTCAGTGAGGCGCTGCGCGATCTGTCCGCTCTCGCCCCGCAGCGGGCGGCGCAGCCGATTCAGGCTGTGCGTCAGCGTCGCGAAGTGGCTCTCGAACTCGGGGCGGGCCTTCGGATCGGCGCTGCCCTCGGCGGCGCCCGCCTCAGTGGCCAGCGCGTCGACGTGCCGCCGGAGCGTCACGATCTGCTGGCGCGTCGCCTCGAAGTCGGGCCGCCTCGCTGACGCCGGCTCCTTCTCGAGGAATCGATCGATTGCGGCCACGGCGTCATCGAGGTGCTTGCGGGAGATGCGGAAGGCGAGCGCGAGGTTGGGATCGAGCCGCATGTTGCGCCCGAGCGAAGGCGCGAAGTCGTTGAGCGACTTCCAGGCTGCGTCGACCGAGCCCTGCAGGTCGAGGTACGCCTCGTTCGCGAGCACGCCTTGGCGCGCTCGGTGAATCGTCAGCACCGTGAATGTCGCGTCACCGGCGAACGCCAGCAGCAGCACGCTGAGCGCGAGAAGGACTTTCCCCGAAACCCCCAGCCGCATGCTGGCTTACGCTAGCACGCGTGTCACCGCGGCACGAAACCCCCACGAAGACGTCCGCGAAGCCGTCAGGGAGAACGTCCGCGGCGCGGGGCTGGATCCTGCATCATTGACAGGGCGGAAGTCTGCGGAAACAATGCGGTCCTGTAATTATGAATTCGCGCCGCTCGTCCGGTGGACCCGCTCTTTTCACGGGCCTCGCAACCCTTCTCTTATCCCTCGGGGCCGGCGGCGCGGCCTCGGCCGAGCCCGACGCCCCGACGGCGGTCCTGGGCCTAGAGGCGCTCGAAGGGGCGCCCGACAACGTGGCCTCGGAGATCACCGACGCCCTCCGTGAACGCGTGGCCTCCTCGCACGGGTACCAGCTCGTGCAGGGCAAGGACCTCGTCGAGGTGAAGCTGGTCTTCTCCTGTCCGGACGAGGGCGCGGCCTGCATGTCGCAGGCCGGCAAGAGCATGGGCGCAACGAAGCTGATCTTCGGCAGCGTCAAACGCGTCGGCGCTGACTATCAAGTCACGCTGAAGTTGCTCGACGTCAACAAGGCCGCGGTCGACACCTGGGCGACCGAGACCTTGCCCCGCCGCAAGGCCGAGCCGTCGGTCTTCCGAACGCTCGCGCCGTCTTGGCTCGCGAAGCTGACCGGCAAGGGCGCCACGGGCTCCCTGCAAATCCGCGCCAACGTTCAAGGCGCGGCGGTGTCACTGGACGGCACACGGGTGGGGGTGACGGCCCACGAGCCGGTCGCCATCGCCGACGTCGCCGCCGGCCGGCACGAGGTGGCCGTGGAAAAGACCGGCTACACGACGGCCAAGCAGGAGTTCTCCCTGGCTGCCGGGCAGAGTCTGCCCCTCAGTTTATCGTTGAGCTCGGTGTCGGTGAACGTAGGGAACACGGAGGCGGAAACGCCGCCGGTCATCGTACGCAAGCCTCAAGAGGCTCCCGAAGTGCCTAACGAGACAGGCGGTTCGAGCGGCGCGCGGGCCGGGTTCTGGGTGGCCATCGCGGGCACGGCGATCGCGACGGGCGGCGGCCTCTATTTTGCAAAGCAGGTGCAGCAGATCAACGCGGATCTCGATCCTTACCGTAGGGTCCCGTGCGTGGGCTCCGCCGGTGGATGCAACAGCCAGGGCGACCCAAAGCCTCCCTTGACTGCCACCGAGAACGCCACGGTGCAAAGCAAGATGAATACTGGCAAGAAAGATCAGCTCCTCGAGGAGGTGCTGCTCATCACCGCCGTTCCGCTCGCCATCGCGAGCGGATATTTCCTCTACAAGGGCTACCTCGACTCGGGTGGCGAAAACGCCACGTCCGCGCGCGGACTGAGAATATTTCCCGCGGCGTCCGCGTCCGCGGGAGGAATCGTGACTGAATTCGATTTTTAGTTATGATGAGAGGGCTGTTCTCTTGAGCCTCATCAACACGACGGTCGGCAATTATCGCGTCACCAAGCTCCTCGGCGAAGGGGGCATGGGAGCCGTGTACTTGGGCGAGCACCCCGTCATCGGCCGCAAGGTGGCCATCAAGGTCCTGCACACGGCGCTGGCGCGCGATCAGGACATCGTGGCGCGCTTCTTCAACGAGGCGCGCGCCATCCACCTCATCGCCCATCCGAACATCGTCGAGATCCTTGACTTCGGCCAAACGCCCGACGGTCAGCCCTACTTCATCATGGAGTACCTCACGGGCGAGGCGCTGAGCGAGCTCGTCGCCCGCGGCCCCATCTCCGCCCCCGACGTCGCCGTCATCGCCGAGCAGATGTGCCGCGCCCTGGCTGCAGCGCACCTCAAGGGTATCGTCCACCGCGATCTCAAGCCGCACAACGTCCAGCTCATCGAAAAGGACGCCGCGCCCTTCGTGAAGATCCTCGACTTCGGCGTCGCGAAGATCCTCGCGGCGCCGGATGGCTCGCAGTCGGTGAAGACGCGCACGGGCTCGCTCATGGGAACGCCGCTCTACATGTCGCCCGAGCAGTGCAAGGGTGCGGGGCTGCTTGACCATCGCACGGACATTTACTCGCTGGGTGTCATGATCTTCGAGATGCTCGCGGGCCGGCCGCCGTTCATGGCCGAGGGCATCGGCGAGCTCTTCGCGAAGCACATGCTCGAGGAGGCGCCGAGCCTGCTCGACTTCGCGCCCGAGACGCCGCCCGCGATGGCGGCGGCCGTCATGAAGGCGCTCAGCAAGGAGCTCGACGACCGCTTCCCGAGCATGGAAGAGTTCCGCAAGGGCCTGCTGGGAGAGATCAACGTGGCCGTCGCGCCGGGCCGCCCGCGCGCCAAGCAGGCCACGACGGCCGCCGCGCGCCCCGGGAACGTCGCGACGACGATGTCGCCGCAGGTCCAGTCGACGACGCTGTCGTCGGCGACCTCGGAGATCGACGAAGAGTTCGGGCCGCCCAAGAAGAAGACGGGCCTCATCATCGGCGTGGGCGTCGCGTTGGCTGCCACGGCCGCCGTCGCCTTCTTTGCGCTGCCGAAATCGGGCGCGGAGGCGTCCAAGGCCCCGGCCGCCGCTCTGCCCGCGCCGACCCCGGCGCCCGTGGCCCCGCCCGCTCCTCCCGCGAAGACGACTGTGACGATTCGCTTCGAGGCGACCCCGGCGGGCGCGCACGTCATCCGCAAGAGCGACGGCGAGGATCTGGGCGCCGCGCCCCTCGACGTGACGCTGCCCCAGCACGGACCCGCGTCGGACTACCTCGTGCGTAAGGACGGCTACAAGCCGTTCGACGTCACGGCCGACCTCTCTGAAGACAACACCGTTCACGTCGCCCTCGAGAAGCTCGAGGTGCCGTCCGTGCCGGTCGCCAAGGCGGAGCCCGAGAAGAAGCGCGTCTCGTCGGGCGGCGGTAGCCGCAAAGGCGGCGGCAAGCACAAGGGCGCGGCCGCGCCCGACGAAGACGGCCTCGCGACACCGTCGTTCTGACGGGGTCCAGCTCGCTGCCTCTCGCGAACCCCGGTCCCCCTCCCTCCGCGCGGGCGAAGGCG
>DATKFB010000211.1:0-2200 GCA_035544435.1 Polyangia bacterium | reverse complement strand
GGGAGCCGTCCGCGCGCCGCGCTCCATCTTCTTCTCGAGAGCGCCGAGGCGCGCCGGCGTCACGGCCTGGCCGTCGAGGGCGAGCAAGACGTCGCCCTCGTCGAGCGCGCCGCTCGCCGGTCCGCGCGGGTCGACATCGATGACGGCGAGCCCCTCCCCGGGTCGCAGCCCGAGCGCGGTCGACTCCTGGCGGTCGAGCGCGCGCAGCCGCGCCCCGAGGAACGCGACCTCGCCGGCCTGCAGGCCGCCCCGCTGCGCGCCTATCGTCACCGTCGTTTCCTGACGTTTCCCTTGCCGCAAGAACACGACCTTGGCCTTCTCGCCGGGGCGCAGCAGCGTCACGACCGTCGTGAGGCGCCGGTAGCCCTCGAGCGCGTGACCGCCGAGCTCGATGATGACGTCGTTGGGGCGCAGACCGGCGGCCTCCGCGGGCGAGCCGCGCCCCACGACGTTGACGAGCGCGCCCGGCGCGTAGGCCACGTGTAGCTCGGTGGCTCGATCTGCGGTGAAGTCCTCGCCGCCCACGCCGAGGTAGCCGCGCGCGACCTTGCCCGTCCGGCGGATTTGGTCCCCGATCTGCCGCGCGAGGTTGATGGGGATCGCGAAGCCGACGTTCATGGCGACGCCCGGGTTGATGATCGCCGAGTTGATGCCGATGACCTCGCCCTTGAAGTTGAAGAGCGGCCCCCCTGAGTTGCCCTGGTTGATGGCGGCGTCGGTCTGAATGAAGTCTTCGTAGCGCGGGTCGACGTCGCCCAGCTTCTCGCCGATGACGCGGTTCTTGGCGCTCACGATGCCCATCGTCACTGTCTGGCCGAGGCCGAGCGGGTTGCCGATGGCGAGCACGTAGTCTCCCACGCGCACGCGATCGGAGTCGCCGAGGGTGACGGCTTGCAGATCGCCCGGCGCTTTGTCGAGTCGGATGACGGCGACGTCGGTGGGTGGGTCACTGCCGAGCACGCGCGCGCGCAGCTCGCGGTTGTCGGACAATTTGACGAGGACCTCGTCGGCGCCCGCGACGACGTGGTTGTTCGTGAGGATGACGCCGCTCTTGTCGACGAGGAACCCCGAGCCGAGGGCCTCCTGCCTCTCCTGGCGGGCCTGGGGCGCCGGCAGGCCGAACTGCTGGCGCAGTAGCTGGCTCCAGGGATCGACGGCGGTCATGCGCCGGATGAAAGTCGTGCTCTTGATCGTGACGACCGCGCCCTTGACGCGGTCGACGAGCGGCGCAACGGTCCCGGCTTCGGTAGCGACCGCGCCCGGCGGCGGCGCCGCGACGGCGGACGGCGCCCACGCGAGGCAGGCGGCGGCGAGCGCGGCGCCCCTAGCCGCGATAGACGACAATCCCGCGCGTGGGATCATACGGGGTGAGAGCGACGGTGACCTTGTCACCGAGGACGACGCGGATGCGGTGCTTGCGCAGCTTGCCGCCCAGGTGCGCGAGAACCTGATGCCCATTCTCGAGCTCGATGCGAAAATTGCCGGCGGGCAACACCTCAACGACGCGTCCCTGAAACTCTATATGCTCTTCGCGGCCCACGGCGGGGCAGACCTTACGCGCTCGCAAGGGCTCGGTCAATGATCACCGGACCTCGATACATCGAAGACCCCGAGACGCTCGTCGCCGGGAACGCCGTGCGGTTGCTGCGCAACGGGCGCGAGGCGTTCCCCGCGTGGCTGGCCGCCATCGACTCCGCGCTGACGCGCGTCTCGCTGGAGATGTACATCTTCAGCGACGACACGATCGGGCGGCGCTTCGCCGGCGCGCTGTTGGCGGCGTCGGGCCGCGGCGTCGCCGTGCGCCTCCTCTACGACTTCGTCGGCTGTCGCGACACGCCGGCCGCCTTCTTCGATCGGCTGCGCGCGGGCGGCGTGCACACGATCGCGTACCACCGGCCGCGCTTCGGGCGGCGGCGCTTCTGGATGCTGTGGCGCCGCAACCACCGCAAGACGCTCGTGTGCGACGGGCGCGTGGCGTTCACGGGCGGGCTCAACATCTCCGACGAGTGGCTCGAGGCCGAGGCGGGCGGCGGGGGCTGGCACGACGCCGCCGTGCGTCTCGAGGGCCCCGTCGTCGCGGCGCTCGAGGCCGTGTTCCTCGCGACCTGGAACCGCCGGGCGCGGCGCCGGGCGCGCCTCCTGCCCCAGGGCCTCGGCAGGCTCGCGGCGGCGGGCGATGCGCGCGTCGCCGTCGTGCACA
>DATKFB010000210.1:0-6366 GCA_035544435.1 Polyangia bacterium | reverse complement strand
CCGCGGCGCGCGCCCTCGGACGAATGCGGCGCGAGGACGCGCGTGAGGCGCTCCTCCAGGCGTTCGACGACGCGCACTCGAAGGTGCGGCGCGCGGCCGCCGCGGCGCTCGGCGAGCTCCGCGGCGACGAGCGCGCGGCGCGCGCGCTCGCGACGCGCCTGCAAAAAGGCGATCCGAGCGTGTTCGTCGAGGCCGAGGCCGCGCTCGCGCTCGGGCGCACGCGGTCGTCACTCGCGCTCGAGATCCTGCCCACGCTGCTCGGCAAGCCGTCGTTCCAGGACATCCTGCGCACGCGCGCCATCGAGGGCCTCGGCTTCTCGGGCGACGAGCGCGCGCTGCCCGTCATCCGGGGCGCCTGGCGCGCTTACGGCGCGGGCGTCTTCCTCGCGCGCCGGGCCGTCGTCGTGGCGGCCGCCGAGCTCAGCGCGGGAACGTCGTTCGCGCGGGCCGGGCGCGAGCTCGTCGAGGACTGTCTCGCGGACCCCGACTTCCGCGTGCGCGGCGAGGCGGCGGCTGCGCTGGGACGCCTGGGCCTCCCCGAGTCCATCCCCGCCATCGAGCGCACGTTGGCCGCCGAGCTCGATGGCCGCGCGCGGCGGCGCATGACCGACGCCATTCGGACTCTGCGCGACGGGATGCGTCCGACCGAGCAGGCACAGAAGCTGCGCGAGGAGCTCGACCGTTTGCGGGGAGAGCAGGCCCGCCTGCGCGAGCGGCTCGAGAAGCTCGAGGCCAGAGGCAACGGCGCGATGCCCACCCCTGCCGGCGGTAAGGCGCCGCCCCCGAAGACGAAGCGCCCGCGCCCGGTCGTTCGCCGCCGCGGTGCCCACCGGCCCGTCAGACGCTAGGGGCGGGGCCGAAGGCCGCGACGGCGGGTGGCCGGGTGTGCAGGCCCCGATGTGAGCCCGTTGCCGTTAGGCAGACGAGCTCCCGGGCAGATCTGCCAGCGGCGCCGCGAGGTGGAGGAAGTCTCCCCGCACCTCCGCGCCCGCCGCGACGAGGAGGCGCACGAGCGGTTCGTCGTCGTCGATAACGAGGTTGACGTGCGGGCAAGCGGGAACGTGCGTGTGCATCGCCTCGACGAGAGAACGCACGGCGGCGTCCTCGCGGGCACGAAACGGAAACGCGCCGGGAAACGCTGGGGAGAAGACTGCCAGGCCAAGGCTGCGCGCGTCGTCGCTCGGCGCGGCGGCGAGGACCAGACGTCCGACGCCGCGCGCGTGCGCGAGCTGGCCGCGCGGCAGAGCGAACTCGCGCTCGAGCTCCTCGTCGCGCGCGGGCGGCAGCCCGTGGACCTGCGCGCGCGAGGCCGGCAACGAGGTCGCGCTCTGCCACGGCACGCGCAGCGCGCGCGACGCGTAGAGGGTCCGGAGCCCCAAGCTCTCATAGAGCGCGAGTGCGGCGGCGTTTCGGGGGCCGACGTTGAGGCGCCAGTAGGCCTTGCCCTGGGCGCGCAGGTGCCAGGCGGTTGCCTCCATGAGGGCGCGCGCTACGCCGCGGCGCCTGGCGCTGGGCGCTACGACGACGTTCCGGACGTAGCCCGTGTCGTCGAGTTCCTGCGTGTAGCAATAGCCGAGCACGTCCGCCCCCTCGGCGGCGATGAGCGTGAACGGGACGTAGGCCGACGCCCACGCGTCGGCCCCTGGGAGCGGCTCGTCGACGCCCAGCTGCGGGAAGAGCCGCGTGAAGGCCGGATAGTCGGCCGCCGAGGCGCGCCTGATGACGACCGGGGCGCCCACGCGCCGCTAACCCGTTTGCAGCTCGGCGACGATCTCGCGCGCGATCTGGCGGGCGCGCTCGAGCTCGCCGCGCGGCACCGATACTGCCCCCACGACGGGGTGGCCGCCGCCCCCGTAGCGCTCACAGATCTTGCTGATGTCGTGCGTCCGCGGCAAGCGCGACCAGGGGTTCGAGCCCACCGAGATCTTGGCGCGTTGGCTGAGCGTCACGCCCACCGAGTAGCGCGCCTCGGGGAAGAGGTAGTACGAGATGAACTTGTTGAACGCGCCGATGTTGTGGTCGGCGACGTCGAAGAGCACGACGCCCCCGTCGACCGTGGCGGCCTTGCGGATCGCCTCGATGTTGCGCGCGTGTTGCTCGAGCACGGTCCCGAGCGGCTCCGTGACGTAGCGGTCGGCGGCGATCTCGCCGAGGGGGCGCGAGACGAGATCGCCGATGAAGCGGTCGGCCACGGCGCCGTCGCGGTTGTTCTCGATGAACGTCATGAGCTGGAGCGCCGGCTCCTTGAGCTCGACCGCCATCTTGGCGCTCGGGAAGAGCGCGCCGTCGATGATCTCGGCCCAGTCGATGAGCTCGCGCAGCGGCGCCTGATCGAAGCCGAACTTCGCGGTCACGGTGTTGGCGAGGAACTTCGTGCAGCTCTTCGCGGCGGGATCGTAGAACTTTCGTCCGGTGGCGTCGGCGCGGAAGTGCGCCTCGTCGCCGGCCACCTGGAAGGCGGACGCGTGGTGGTCGAACCACCACGACAGGCGTGGGTCCTGGGAGTAGCGAAAGTCGACGCAGGCGTTCTCGTCGCCGTCGAAGCTGTCGGGCGGAAACGCCTGCGCGTCGCCCTTGTGCTCCATGGGGCGGTAGACGATGTCGACCGGCCCCTGCGCGACGCGCTCCTTGTAGAAGCGGGTGAAGACGCCCGCGCTGCTGCATCCGTCGAAGCAGTTGCCGTGATAGAGGATGCGCAACTTCACGAACCCAAGTTAGGTGAGCGCCCGCGCGAGGGCAAGCCCCATCGCCTGCCGCGCCGAGACGCCAGCGCGGTCGGACTCGCGGACGAAGCGCGCTCCGTATACAGTGTCGGGCCATGCCCGAGTTTCTCACCGACCTCAAGCGATCTCACGACTGTGGCGCCCTGCGCGCGGGCGACGCCGGCAAGCGCGTCGTGCTCTTCGGTTGGGTGGCGTCGCGCCGCGACCACGGCGGGCTCGTGTTCATCGACCTGCGCGATCGCGCAGGCATCACGCAGATCGCGTTCGAGCCCGACCAGGGCGCCCAGGCGTTCGCGCTCGCGGGAGAGCTGCGCAACGAATTCTGCGTCGGCGTCACGGGCGTCGTCGCCGAGCGCGGCGGCAAGAAGAACCCCAACCTCGCAACGGGCGACATCGAGGTCAAGGCCGACGCGCTCACGATCTTCTCGCGCGCCGAGACGCCGCCCTTCGAGATCACGGACCAGACGCTCGCGGGCGAGTCGGTGCGGCTCAAGCACCGCTACCTCGATCTGCGCCGCCCGGCGCTGCAGAAGAACTTCCTCGTGCGCTCGACGATCTACCAGACGACGCGGCATTACCTTTCGCAGAACGGGTTTGCCGAGATCGAGACGCCGTTCATGGTGAAGTACACGCCGGGTGGCGCGCGCAACTTCCTGGTCCCGTCTCGCCTCAACCCGGGCCAGTTCTACGCCCTCGCCGAGAGCCCGCAGATCTTCAAGCAGCTCTTCATGGTCTCGGGCTTCGACCGTTACTTCCAGATCGTCCGATGCTTCCGAGACGAGGACCTGCGCCTCGATCGCCAACCGGAGTTCACGCAGATCGACCTCGAGATGAGCTTCGTGGTCGAGGAGGACGTGCAGCGCATCATCGAGGGGCTCATGGCGGCGCTCTGGAAGGACGTGCTCGGCGTCGAGCTCGCGCTGCCCCTGCCCCGCCTCACCTACGGCGAAGCCATGGGCAAGTACGGCTCGGACAAACCCGACCTGCGCTTCGACCTGCCGCTCGTCGATCTCACGGACCTCTGCCGCGCGCACGACGGCGGCGGCGTCGGCCTCCTGCAGGCCGCCGTCAAGGCGCCGGCCGCCATCGTCAAGGGCTGGCGCCTGCCCGCCGAGCACGCCGCCAAGCTGGCGCGCTCCGACCTCGACAAGCTCGAGGAGTTCGCCAAGGGCTTCGGCGCTGGCGGCCTCGCGCGCGCGCGCGTCGGGGCGGGCGGCGCGTGGACGCAAACACCCATGAAGACAATGGTGGACGGACTGCGCGCCGGCATCAACGAACAGGCCGGCCTCCGCGAGGGCGATCTCCTCTTCCTCCAGTTCGGCGCGAGCAAGCTCGTCAACGCCGTGTTGGGCGCGCTTCGCCTGCACGTCGCTGGCAAGCTGGACCTCATCCCGAAATCCGAGTGGCGCTTCTGCTGGGTCACCGACTTCCCGCTCTTCGAGGCCGGCGACGAGGGCCGCCTCGTCGCGTCTCACCATCCCTTCACGTCGCCCCACGCGTCCGATCTCGAGCGCCTCGAGAGCGATCCCGCGTCGGTACGCGCCCTCGCCTACGACCTCACGCTCAACGGAAACGAGATCGCGGGCGGCTCGATCCGGATCCACCGCTCCGACGTCCAGGCGCGGGTCTTCCGCGCGCTCGGCCTCAGCGACGAGGACGCGAAGGCGAAGTTCGGCTTCCTGCTCGAGGCGTTCAAGTACGGACCGCCGCCCCACGGCGGCATCGCCGCGGGCGTCGATCGCCTCGCCATGCTCCTGTGCGGCGCCGAGTCGCTGCGCGACGTCATCGCCTTCCCGAAGACCCAAAAAGGCACCGACCTCATGACCGACGCGCCGTCGCCGGTCTCGAAGCGGCAGCTCGACGAGCTGCACATCGCCCTCAAGGAATGAACCCGCCCCCGTCCCGCGCGTCGACGCTCGCGCGCCTCGTCAACGAGGAGTTCGAGCTCCTCGTCGTGGGTGGCGGCGCGACGGGCGCGGGCATCGCGCGCGACGCCGCGACGCGCGGGCTGAGCGTCGCCCTCGTCGAGGCAGGCGACTTCGCGGGGCAGACGTCGAGCCAGTCCTCGCGCCTCATCCACGGCGGGCTGCGCTACCTGCAGTACGGCGACCTGCGCCTCGTCCTCGAGGGCCTCGCCGAACGGCGACTCCTGATGACGACGGCGCCGCACCTGTGTCGACCCGTCGAGTTCGTCTTCCCCGGCTATCGCGGCGAGCGCCCGGGGCTCTTCACGGAGGGCGTGGGCATCGCCCTCTACAACGCGCTCGCGCTGTGGCGCCCGCCCGCGTCGTCGCGCCGCCTCGGCGCGCACGACCTCTACGCCATCGCGCCCGGCCTGCGCAGCGCGAACCTCCTCGGCGCGCAGTGCTACGTCGACTGTCAAACCGACGACGCGCGCCTCGTCCTCGAGAACGTGCTCGACGCCGAGGGCGCCGGCGCGGCCGTGCTGTCGCACGCGCCCGTGGCGCTCCTCGAGCGGGACGATCGCGGGCGCGTGCGCGGCGCCACGCTCTCGACCGAGAAGGCGCCCCCGCTCTCCGTGCGCGCGCGCGTCGTCGTCAACGCGACGGGGCCCTTCTCCGACGCCTTCGAGCACGGTCGCGCGCGGCACAACCTGCGGCCGACGCTCGGCGTGCACGTCGTCCTGTCCGCGGAGCGGCTGCCCCACGGCGGGCGCGTCGTCGTGCTACGCTCGCCGCGCGACAATCGGCTCTTCTTCGTCTTGCCCGCGGGGCCGCGGACGGTCGTCGGCACGACCGACACCGATTGGTCGCCGCCCCACGCGCCAGGGTCCCCGCCCGCGATCGGCGACGAGATCCGCGCGCGGCGCGCCGACGTCGAGTACCTGCTCGAGGCCGTCAACCACGCCTTTCCGCCGGCGCGCCTCGGGCCCGACGACGTGCTCGCGACGACGGCGGGGCTGCGCCCGCTCCTCGCGACCTCGCCCGGCGCGACGAACACGCCCTCGCAGACCTCGCGCGAGCACGAGCTCATTCGCGAGCCGGACGGCCTCCTCACGATCGTGGGCGGGAAGCTCACGACGCTGCGGCGCATGGGCCAGCAGGTCGTCGACGTCGTCGTCGAGATCTTGCGCGGCAAGGGCCGCGAAGAGCCCGCCGGGCCCTGCGTGACGGCCACGCGAGCGCTCCCGGGCGGTGGCGCGCCCGCCCCGCTCCCCGCCGACCGCGACGAGCTGCCCGGCGACGTCCGCGAGCACCTGACCGCCACCGATGGCTCGCGCGTCCTCGACGTCCTTGCGTTACGTGCAACGGCGCCCGCCCTCGCCTCGCGCATCGACCCGGAGCTGCCGTATCTGTGGGCCGAGGTCGTCCACGCCATCCAGCACGAGCACGCGCGCGAGGTGGCCGACGTGCTCATGCGCCGCGTGCCGCTGTTTCGCCAGGCCCGCGACCAGGGCCTGGGCGTCGCGCCGCTCGTCGCCGCCTCGCTCGGCGAGATCCTCGGCTGGAGCTCCGCTCGCCGCCAATCCTCCCTCGAAGCCTACGCGTCGGCGGTCGCCCGCTCACGCGCATGGAAAACAGACTAAGGCGGAGTGTCTCCAGGAAAATGGGGAGGCGCGGCTTCGCCGCGCCGGCTCACCTTGCCGGAGATCCTAGGGGGCGCGCGGGGGAGCTGGCTCCCC
>DATKFB010000209.1:0-6576 GCA_035544435.1 Polyangia bacterium | reverse complement strand
CGCGGCGGGCTGCGCGAGATCCTCGCGCGCTACAGGCTCGACGGCCCGCGCGAAACCGGCCTCGCGACGGCGACGGCACCGGCGCCGCCGCCCGCGCTCGCGCCCTCGTCGCGCTTCGACGGCCACGAGCTCCTGCTCTTCCTAGAGGGAGCGCTCGTGACGCTCGCGATCTCCGCGGCGGCGATGGCGCTCGCCGTCGTGCTCGGCCTCGCGCTCGCCCTCGCGCGCCACGCGCGGCCGCGCGTGGGCCGGTTCGCGACGGTTTACGTCGAGCTCTTCCGGGGCACGCCCGTGCTGCTGCAGCTCTTCGTGATCTACTACGGTTTCGCGGGCGTGCTCGCGCTGCCGCCGTGGTGCGCCGCCGTGCTCGGCCTCGGCCTCAACTACGCCGCCTACGAGGCCGAGATCTACCGGGCCGGCCTGGCCGCCGTGCCGCGCGGGCAGATGGAGGCGGCCTGGGCGCTCGGCATGAGCACGCCGCTCGCGCTCCGCCGCATCATCGTGCCGCAGGCGCTGCGCGTCGCGCTGCCCGGCATGACGAACGACTTCATCGCGCTGCTCAAGGACAGCTCGCTCGTGTCCGTCATCACGGTGGTCGAGCTCACGAAGCGCATGACGATCGCGGCCGTCGATCTGCGCGGCTGGCTCGCGCCTGGCGCGCTCTGCGCCGCGCTCTACTTCGCGATGAGCTACCCGCTGTCGCGCCTGGCCCGTCGCCTCGAACGGCGTTTAGGTGGTACTCAATAGAGGAGCCAATGGGGCTTTTCTTCCTCGTCTGTCTCGGTGGCGCCGTCGGCACGGCGGCCCGCTACCTCTTGGGCGTGTCGATCCAGGCCGCGTTCGGGCCGACGTTTCCCGTGGGCACGCTCAGCGTCAACCTCATCGGCTCGTTCTTGATCTCGATGCTGATGTATCTCGGCGTCGACAAGGGGCTCATCTCGACGCCCCTGCGGATCGTGCTGTGCACGGGCGTCCTGGGCGGCTTCACGACTTACTCCAGCTTCAACTTCGAGACGATGCGCTTGCTGCAGCAGGGCTCGGTCCTGCTCGGGTTCGTCAACGTCGGCGCCACGCTCGCGGGATGCCTGCTCACGGGCGTTCTCGGGCTGCTCGCGGGCCGCTTGATCGGAGGGATGTGATGAGGTCACTCGAGGGAACACAGGTGCTCGTCCGCATCTTCATCGGCGAGTCGGATCAGTGGCATCACCAACCGCTGCACGTCGCCCTTCTCGCGCGGCTGCGCCAGGAAGGATTCAGCGGGGCCACCGTCACGCGCGGCGTCGCGGGGTTCGGCGCGCACAGCCTCATCCACACGGCCAACATCCTGCGCCTGTCGCAGGACCTGCCCGTGATCGTCGAGGTCGTCGACACCGAGGCGCAGGTGGAGCTGCTCAAGCCCATCCTCGACGAGATGGTCGCCGAGGGGCTCGTGACGATGGAGAAGGTGACCGTGCTCCGCTACAAGCCCGGGCGAACGTGATCGAGGCCGTCGGCCTCACGAAGAGCCTCGGCGGACGCACTCTGCTCGACGGCGTCTCGCTGCGCGTGCGCGCGGGCGAGGCGGTCGCCGTCATGGGCCCGTCGGGCGTCGGGAAGACGACGCTCCTGCGTTGCCTCGACGGGCTCGAGCGGGCCGACGCGGGCACCGTGCGCGTGGGCGACGACGCGTTCGGGCCGGGGACGCCCGACTACGATCGCGCCGTCGCGCGCGTGCGGCGGCGCATCGGCTTCGTCTTCCAGCGCTGGGAGCTCTTCCCGCACCTCACCGTGCTCGAGAACGTCGTCGAGGCGCCCGTCCACGTGGCGCGCCGCGCGCCCGAAGCGGCGGCGCGCGAGGCGCGCGCCCTGCTCGAGCGCGTGGGCATCGCGGCGCGCGCCCACGCCCGCCCGCACGAGCTCTCGGGCGGCGAGCAGCAACGCGCGGCCATCGCGCGCGCCCTCGCCCTCGCGCCCGCGGCGCTGCTCATGGACGAGGCCACGAGCGCGCTCGACGCCGCGCGCGTCGACGATCTCGTGGCGCTCTTGCGCGGGCTCTGCGCCGACGGCCTCGCGCTGCTCTTCGTGACCCACGACGAGCAGTTCGCGCGCGCGCTCGGGACGCGCGTCACGACGTTGCGCGACGGCGCGCTAAGCGAGCAACCCCGGCGCCCCTGAAGCGCGGGCGCGATCCCACGACTCGCTCAGGGCGCGAGGCGCCCGATCTTGTTCCCGATGCTCTCGGTGAACCAGAGGTTGCCGTCGGGGCCCACGACGATGAGGGCCGGGAAGGCATGCGCCGTCGGCAGCGGATAGCTCGTCGCTTCGCCGGCGATCGTCATGCGGATGAGCTGGTTCCCCATCTGCTCCGTGATCCAGAGATAGCCGTCGGCGCGCTTCGTGAGCGAGACGGGGCTGGCCGCGCCCGTGGGCATGACCGAGAACTCCGCGATCACGCCGGCGGGCGTCGAGCGCCCGATCTGGTGACCAGCGCCCTCGGCGAACCACAGGTTGCCGTCCGGACCCACGGCGATGCCGACGGGGCCGCTGCCGGCCGTGGGGCACATGTAATCCGTGATCTTGCCCGCCGGCGTTATGAACCCGACCTTGCCGAAGGCCTCCGTGAACCAGACGTTCCCGTCCGGACCAGCCACGATGTACGATGGATAGCTCTGGGGCGTCGCGATCGGGAACTCGGTGACGGTTCCCGTGGGCGTGATGCGGCCGATCTTGTTGGTGTCCGCTTCGGTGAACCAGAGGTTGCCGTCGGGGCCGGCGGCGATGCCTTCGAGGTTGGGCTGCGGCGTGGGCACGTCGAACTCGGTGATCGTGCCCGCGGGCGCGACGGGTGTGATGCGGCCGATCTTGCCGCCGTACTCCTCCGTGAACCAGAGGTTGCCGTCGGGCCCCGCGGTGATGGCGAACGGGTCGCTCATGGCCGTGGGGATCGCGAACTCGGTGATCGCGCCCGCGGTCGTGATGCGGCCGATCTTGCCGGCGACGAGCTCCGTGAACCAAAGCGCGCCGTCAGGCCCGAGCGTGATGCCCCAGGGCGAGCTCGCCGGCGTCGGCACGTCGAACTCGGTGAACGGACCGGTTGTCGACGCCTCTGTGGCGGCGTCTGGCGCGCGATCGGCGGGCGCGTCTGGCGCGGCCGGCACATCCGACGCGGCCGGCACGTCCGACGCGCTCGCCGCGTCGGCGTCTCGAGGCAACGCGTCGGAAGGTCCATCGGGCGCAGCAGAGCCAGATCGGCCCGACCCACAAGCCGCGAGGAGCATCGCAACCGCTGGACCTCCCCAGCGCTGGAACCGTGCGCGCATCGTGTCTATCTATGTTCCATAGACGGGGCAGGCGGGCTTTTCAGGCCGCGCCCCTACTGCGCCTTCTCGAACATCTGGTCGACGGGGACAACGCGCACGTTGGCCTTCGTGATCGGCACCGCGAATTTCTCGATGAGCTTGTCCTGCGCCTCGATGTCGGGCGGGGTTCCCCTGGTGTCGTACGCGATGGGGGTTGGCTCGCCGCTCACAAGCTTGTCGGCGACGGCCTGGGCCTTGTCACTCACGATCGCGATCGACAGCCCCGTGAGCGACAGGTGCTTCTTGATCGCCCGATCGACGTCGGCCTTCTTCATCTTGGGCAGGCGGGCCTGCAGCTCCTTGACGACGTCCTTGCCCGTGACGATGGCGTCGATGGCGAAGCCGAGGCGCCGCGAGACGTCCTGCGCCCACAGGTTCGAGTAGTTCATGAGAAAGGTGCGCGTCGCCTCGAAGCCGGCCTGCGGGATCCCCTCCCGGATGAGCTTGTCGGTCTCGTACAGCGCGGCGCGCAGCGCGAAGAGCGCGTTCTGCGGCGGCACGGGGCGCAGCCAGATCTCGAAGTGCTGCTGCCGCCGCGCGATGTTGGCGAGCGGGAACGTCGACCAGCCGTCCTGGATGAAGTTCTCGATGTAGGCGTAGTCTCCGTAGTTGAGGCCGCGCTCGCCGCGAAGGTGGTTCATGAGGACGCCGTTGAAGGTGCGGTGCTCGCCGAGGTAACTGCGCGCCACCGTGAGCGGGTAGAAGTCTGTGTCCTTGCGCGTGAGATCGAGGGCGCGGCCGATCGAGATGGCGTTCGCGCGCGCGTCCTTCTCGACGATGAGCACGTGGTGCGCGTCGTACTTCGGCGGCAGCGGGAGGTCGGGCAGGGGCGGCGACTTTGCGGGCAGCGCCTCGAAGCGCTTCGCGAAGGCCTCGGCGAAGCCCGCCGGGTAGCCGCCCGCGACGCCCACGATGAGGCGATCGCGCGAAAAGTGCGAGGCGTGGAAGGCCTTGACGTCGTCGAGCGTGATGGCCGTGAGCCCAGCCACCGTGCCCGGCGTCGGCGTGCCGTAGGGGTGGCCCTGGTAAAGCACCGTGGCCATGGCCTGCTTGCCGAGATCCTCGTCGGCCGTCCCGCGCAGCGTCTTCGTGACGTAGTCGAGCGCGTCCTGGCGATTGCGCGTGAAGTCGTCCTCGGCGAAGCGGGGCGTGAGGATCTGGTCGGCCAGGAGGTCGGCGAACCGCTCGACGTTGTCGCGGTGGACCATGCCCGAGAAGACGAGCGACTCCTTGTCGCCCGTGACGCGGATGCTGGCCGCGAGCGGATAGAGTGCGTCGAGCACCTCGGCGTAGGTCCGCGCCTTCGTGCCGCCCTGCCCCACGATGTCGCCCGTGAGCGCCGCGAGACCCTCCTTGCCCTTCGGGTCGTCGACGGAGCCGAGCTTGAAATAGACGCGGAGCGCGACGAGCGGGTTTCCGGGCGAGGGCAAGAAGACCGTGCGCACGTGTTGTCCTTTCCCCGGCGCGCGGCCGGCCTTCGCCGGCACCGCGCCGGCCGTTTCGGCGGCGAGCGTGGGACGCGCCGCTAGACCCGCCGCGCACGCCGCCGTGACGACGATTCCGACCCCGCGGCCGACGGCGTTCATTTGGCCGCCTTCAAGGTGACGGTCGTGCGGTTGGCGGCCGTGAAGTACTTCTGGGCGACGCGCTTGACGTCGGCGGGCGTGACCTTGTCGTAAAGCGCGAAGTACGCGTTGATCGACGCCAGGTCGCCCGTGAGCGCCACGAACATCGCGGCCGTCGTCGCCGCTTTGTCGGCCGTCGAAAGCTGCGCCGCGAACCCGTACTTCACGTGCGACAGGACCTCGGCGAGCGTCTTGCCATCGACGCCCTCCTTGGCGAGGCGCGCGATCTCGTCGTCGATGGCCTTCTCGACGGCTCCGAGGTCCTGCGGCTTCTTGATGCGCGCGAGGACCGCGAAGAGGTTCGGATCGACGTGCGGATCGGCCGAGCCCGACATCGTCTCCACCTTCTGCTCCTTGATGACGAGGCGCTTGTAGAGCGGCGCCCGCTCCGCGAAGAGCAGCTCGGCCAGCACGTCGAGAGCGGGCAGGTCGACGTTGGTCGTCGAGAACGCCGGCACGTGATAGCCCGCGAGCAGCATCGGCAGCGTCGGCCCGGGCCACTTCAGCTCGACGCGCTTCTCCTTCGTCTGCGGCGGCTCGGCCGGCACGGCGGGCCGCGCCGCGCCCGGCTTCCAGGCGCCGTAGGCCTTCTCGACGAGGGCGAACGTCGCCTCGGCGTCGGCGTCGCCCACGACGAGCAGCACGACGTTCTCGGGGCGGTAGTAGCGGTCGAAGAACGTGCGCGAGTACGCCATCTCGCTCGGCATGTTCTCGATGTCCTTCACGAAGCCCATCGTCGTGTGCTTGTAGGTGTGCGTCGTGTAGGCGTTGTCGTAGAGAACCTCGGTCATCTTCTCGACGGGGTTCGAGGCGTTCTTGTTGTACTCACCCAGCACGGCCCGCGCCTCCTTCTGGAATTCGGGCTCCTTGTACGTCAGGTGCTGAAAGCGATCCGCCTCGATCTCGACGATCTTCGGCAGCGCCGCCTTGCCCGCGAGGATGTGATACACGGTCAGATCGTCGGACGTAAACGCGTTGGAGTCGGCGCCCATGGTCTTGATCTCGGCGTTGTACTTGTCCTGCGGGTAGGTCTCCGTGCCGTGGAACATCATGTGCTCGAAGAAGTGCGCGAAGCCGGACTTGCCCGGCTCGACCTCGTTGCGGCTGCCCGTGCGCACGATCGAGTAGTAGGCGACCAGGCCTGGCGAGTCGTAGCCGACCACGAAGACGCGCAGCCCGTTCGCGAGCGTCTTCTCGTGAACGGGGAACGGGAAGGCCGCGCCGGCCTTTTCGTCTGACTTGGCCGCCACGGGCCGGGACAGCACGGCCAGAAGCGGCAGCGAGAGCGTCGCGGCAGAAATCGCAGACCACAGGAGAAACCTCATCGAACCTCCGTTAGGATGGTTGGTGCCGGAATGAGAGCAGAATCGCGACCACCGGACAATACGACGAGCGCCCCGGGCGCGCCGGGCGACGTCTTCAGCGTGCGCGGGCGCCTGCTGCTCGATGGCCGCATCACGCAAGGGGTCGTCGTCGTCGCGGGCGGTCGCATCGTCGAGGTCAGAACGGGCGACCTCGCCTCGAACATTCCCACGCCCGTCAAGAGCGCGCATTACGTTTCGCCCGGCCTCATCGACCTCCAGGTCAACGGCGCCTTCGGCCACGAGGTGGGC
>DATKFB010000208.1:0-4871 GCA_035544435.1 Polyangia bacterium | reverse complement strand
CGTCGGTGACCCGTGGCGCGAGCGACTGGCGACGGCCGAAGGCGAGCAGCCGATCGACGAGGCTCACGGCGCGCTCCGAGGCCCTCTTCATCTTCTCGAGGCGCTCCCGCGCGAGCCCGCCCGCGGGCGCGGCGGAACCGGCGACGTCCGCGAAGCCGGCTATCGCTCCCAGGAGCTCATTGATGTCGCGCGCGACGCCGCCCGCGAGACGCCCGACGGCCTCCATCTTCTGCGCCTGGCGAACTTGATCCTCGAGGCTGCGCCGCTCTTCCTCGCCGCGCTTGGCGTCGGTGAGATCGCGGATGAACGCCACGTAGACCGAAGGGCCGCCCTGCAGGCGCGTCACGGTCAGCTCGAAGGGGAAGCGCGAACCGTCCGCGCGCAAGCCGACCTGCTCGACGCGGAACTCGACGATGCGCCCCTCGGCCTTGCCGAAGCGCACGAGGTCCGCCCCAAAGGCCGCCCGCCGGTCGGGCGGGACGGCGAACTCGGCGAAGAAGCTCCCGACGACCTGCTCGGCGCTGTAACCGTACGCGCGCTCGGCCGCCGCGTTGAAGTCCAGCACACGCCCCTGACCGTCCAGCGCCACGATGGGATCCGTCGAAGCCTCGTGCACGGCCGTCTTGTACGCCTCGCTCGCGCGCAGGCGCTCCTGCTCGGCGCGCCGCTCGGTGACGTCGCGCGCGACCGCGTAGTACCCGCGATCGTCGGGGACCTGGATGGCGCTCCACTCGAGCCAACGATAAGAGCCGTCGCGGTGGCGATAGCGGTTCTCGAAGAACATCGTGCCCGACTTGTCGGCGCGGCCGAAGTCCGACAACGTGCGGGCCTGATCGTCGGGGTGAACGAGCTCGAGCCAGCTCATCGAGTAGATCTGGGCCAGCGGGTAGCCGAGCACGCGCTCCCAGGCCGGATTCAGGCGCCGGAAATACCCGTCCGGCCCGGCGATGCAGAGCAGGTCGGGCGACAAGTCGAAGAACAGCTCGAGCCGACTGGCGGCGCCCCCGACCGCCGGCCCCCCCTTGGCCCCCTCTGACTCGTCCGCCATGACCGAACGAGGATACCGCGATCTCACTCGAAGCGAATCTGCAACCCCACGCCCACGCCGAAGGTACGCGCAGCCTGATCCTGGTTCAGATCGGGGAAGAGGACCCAGGCGCGTAGGTCGACCTCACGGCTCAGTGCCGAGCCGAGGCCGAAGCCGAAAGGATAGGCGTTGTGGCTCCCCGGGCTGTCGATCTGGATGCCGAGCAGCGGCCCGAGCCAGAACGTCGGCGAGGCCTGGATCCAGATGTGGATCGGGATGCTCACGATGCTGTTCGTGGGGTCCCTGAAGATGATCGGCACGTAGAGGCCGGTGTCGATGCGCACGCTGCCGAGGCGAAGCGCGAGAGGGACGCCGAACATGACGCCGAAGTACGTGCCCGTCGCGACGGGCAGGTAGGCGCGCGCCTCGAGGCCGAGGTGCACGACAGCGCCGCGCGCGACCGTCCAGCGCATGCGCAGCTCGGGGTTGGCCATGCGATCGCCGCCGACGTCATAGGTCTCGGTGTCGAACGTCCGGCCGTAGACGTCGGCATGCGTCGCCTGACCGTCGTCGTCGAAGCGCACACCCGTGCGAAAGCCGAGCTCGAGGTCGTGGGTCACGCCGGCCGCGATCTCGAGGTTCATGCCGAAGCCGCCGATCGAGCGGTTGGCGTCGATGGGCTCGTGGCCATAGCCGAGGCCGAGATCGAGCGCGATGTCCCCACGCGGCAGCGTCAGGCCGCGGTAGATCCACTCGGGCGCAGCCTCGGCACGAGCGGTGAAGAGCATGACGGCCAGCGCCGTCCCCGCGAGACTGGAGCATCGCATCGGCGCGATAATGTTCCCATCGCCGCACGCGAGCAACCGCCAAAACCGCCGCATTTCGCGCTATAGATCGCCGGTTCATGAGCGAGCTCGTTCAATTGCGCGCACGCGGCGGCGCCGCGCCCGCCCCGGTCGAGCGAGACGCGCCCGACGAGGCGCGCGGACGGCTGCTGGCCTACGTCGAGACCTACGGCTGCCAGATGAACGTCGCCGACACGGAGATGGTGCTGGGCCTGCTGCACGCCGCGGGCTACGGGCGCACCGAGGATCCGACGCGCGCCGATCTGATCCTGCTCAACACTTGCGCCGTGCGCGAGAAGGCGGAGGAGCGTGTGTTCGCGCGCGTGAGCGAGCTCGCGCAGCACAAGACCCAGGCCGAGTTGGCGCGTCCTGACAGGCCGATAGTGGGCATCACCGGCTGCATGGCCGAGCATCTCAAGGGCGCGATCCGCGAGCGCGCGCCTTACGTAGACCTCGTGATCGGGCCCGACGGGTACCGTCGTCTCGTCGAGCACGTCGAGGCGGCGCGCGCCGGCCGCGCCGTCGACGACACGCAGCTCGACCGTTACGAAACGTACGATGGGCTCGACCCGGCGCGCGAGATGACGGGCGGCGTGACCGGCCACGTCACGATCCAGCGCGGCTGCGACAAGTTCTGCGCGTTCTGCGTCGTTCCCTACACGCGCGGCCGCGAGCGCGGGACGCCGCCGCGCGAGATCCTGCGCCAGGTGCGCGCCATGGCGGCCGCGGGGTACAAGGAGGTGCAGCTCCTCGGACAGACCGTGAGCTCGTACCGCTACGAGGACATCGGCTTCGGCGACCTGCTACGCGCCGTCGCGACGGTGGACGGCATCGAGCGCATCCGCTTCACCTCGCCCTATCCGCTCGACTTCTCCGACGACGTCATCTCGGCGATGGCCGAGACGCCCAAGGTCTGCCAGCACGTTCATCTTCCCCTGCAGACCGCGTCCGACGCCGTCCTCGCGCGCATGAAGCGGGGCTACGACTTCGCGACCTACCGCCGGCTCGTCGGATCGCTGCGCGCGGCCATGCCCCGCGTCGCCGTCACGACAGATCTCATGGTGGGCTTCTGCGACGAGACCGAGGCCGAGTTCGCCGAGATCCTGCGCGCGCAGGAGGAGCTGCGCTTCGACGCCGCCTTCATGTTCGCCTACTCCGAGCGCGAGGGCACGACGGCCGCGCGCAAGATGCCCGACACGGTGCCTGAGGCAGTCAAGTCGCGACGCCTGGCCGAGGTGATCGCGCTGCAGCAGCGCATCACGGCCGAAATCCTCGGCGCGCAGGTGGGGCGACGCGCGCGCGTCCTCGTCGACCACGTCTCGAAGCGCTCGGCGTCCGAGTACCTCGCGCGCACCGACGAATTCCGCCCGGTCATCGTCCCCGCCGGGCCCGGCGTGGCGCCGGGCGCCTTCCTGGACGTCACGATCGCGCGGGCCACGCGGGCCATGCTGTTCGGAACGCCGATGTGAGCATGAGGACTGGGCGGGTGACACCGAAGGGGTCGCGTTCAGGTCGGCTCGGCCTGATCACCTTCGCCACGCTGATGGCGAGCTGCGGGGCCGACCTCGGCCCGGCCCTCCCCGATCCGGGCCCGTCATCGGGTCTCGATCCCGAGACCATGCTCGCGGATTTGACGAAGGCCGAGGCCATCGCCTTTTGCGACTGGACGGCGGGGCGCTTCGGTGGCTACGGACGAGGCGTCACCTGCGCCGATGGCACGACGCTCTCGGCGCGCCAGAGCGAGGCGCTGTGCGTGATGGACTGGACCACGGCGAGCCCGAATTGTCCGTTGACGGTCGGCGACTTCGAGGAGTGCGTCAACGGCGCGGTCGTCGTCCCGCGCTGCAGGACCGTCCCGCCGGTTTGTTTGGGCGTCGTGCTTTGTCGGTGAGCCCGGGGGCGGAGGCCGGGAGCTTGCCGCGACGCCCTCGGTATGCTATCAACCAATCAGGATAGACGGATATGGAAACGCTCCACTCGACGGCCGACCTGCTCGGCTTGCTGGCCGAGCCCTCGCGCGTGCGCTTGCTCGCGCTGCTGGCCGAGCACGAGCTGACGGTCAACGAGCTGACGAGCATCACCGAGCTCGGGCAGTCGCGCGTGTCGACGCACCTCGGGAAGCTGCGCGAGGCGGGGCTCGTGCGCGACAAGCGCGTGGGCGGGTCGACGTTCTACAGCCTCTCGAACGGCGAGATGCCGGGGCAGGCGCGCAAGCTCTGGCAGCTCGTGTCGGGCGCGCTCGACGACGAGCAGCTCGCCGCCGACAAGCAGCGCTGCGCGGCGCAGCTGCGCGCGCGGCGCGCGGCGGCGCGCTGGCCCGAGTCCGTCGCGGGCGAAATGGAGCGACACTACTCGCCGGGGCGGACCTGGGAGGCCCTCGCGGGGGGCATGATCGGCCTCCTGCGCCTCGGCGACGTGCTCGACGCGGGCGCGGGCGACGGCGCGACGGCGCAGCTCGTGGCGCCGCGCGCGCGCACCATCACCTGCGTCGACGTCAGCGAGACGCTCGTCGACGCCGCGCGCGTGCGCCTCGCGGGGCACGCTAACGCGCGCTGCCGCGTGGCCGACCTGCAGGACCTGCCCTTCGAGGACGCGTCGTTCGACCAGGTGCTGCTCCTCAACGTCCTGCCCTTCCTCAAGCAGCCGGGAGGCGCCCTCGCCGAGACGGCGCGCGTGCTGCGGCCGGGCGGCACCCTCGCCCTCGTGACGCTGGGCGAGCACGCGCACCTCGACGTGACGTCGGCTTATGGGCACGTGCACGCCGGGTTCTCGCCCGCGGCCATCCGGCGCCTGCTGGGGAAAACGGGGCTCGCGGTCGAGACCTGCGACGTGACGTCGCGCGAACGGCGCGCGCCTTATTTTCAGGTCGTCACCGCTTTCGCGATCAAGCCTCCGAAACAGACCCATAAGAAGAAATAGGACCCGAAGCATGGCGACCGAAACGACCGAACAGACCCTGCGGCGCTTGCTAGCCGACCGCATCCTCGTCCTCGACGGCG
>DATKFB010000207.1:0-15490 GCA_035544435.1 Polyangia bacterium | reverse complement strand
GGCGAGGGGCGTTCCCCCGAGCGCGAGCAGCAGCTGCGAGCAGCCGGGTTGCAAGGTCGACGTCTTGCTGTCGGCAAAGCTGCCCGCGGCGGCGCTGACCGTGTACATCGCGCCGGCCGGGTAGGACATGAGATCGATCTCGACGGTCATTTGCGAGCGGTCCGTAGCGTGGGACACTGGGGCCTTCGTCGGCGCGCCGCCGCTGACCGTCGTCGTGATGTCGACGCTCGTCTCGGCCATCGCTGCCGCGTCGAACGTGAGCGTCAGCAGGACCGTGCCGGGGCGACACGCCTCCTTCTTCGTGCAGTCGCCGAGCAGCGCCACGGCCGCGAGCGCCGCGACGCGCGTTCGCGGCGCCGTCACGGCCCCTGCACCTTCGCGTCGACCGCCGGATACTCGGTGCGGCTGAGCGCGAGCACGAGGATGATCGCCGCCGCGACGGCGGCGCCGCCGCCGACCGCCGCCCAGAACCAGGGCCGCCGGTAGATCGGCCGCGCGCTCGGTGGCGCGGGCGCGGCCACGAGCAGCGCGGGCGGCGCAGGGGCGGGCGGCGCGAGCGCGAGCGGCCGCGCGCCCGTCGTCGTCGCGCCGGGGGCGCCGTTCGCGGCGGCCGTGAACGTCAGCGTCATCATCATCGACTGGCCGGGCTGGGCGGTGAAGGCCTGCTCGACGACGTCTTCTCCGGCGCGCGCGCGCAGGTCGTGCGGTCCCGGATCGATGACGAGCGGGTGATCGAACGTCACCGCCCCGAGGCTGCGGCCGTCGAGAGCGAGCTCGGCGCCGGGCCGGTCGCTCTTGAGCTCGAGCGTGACCACCTTGGCGCGCAGGTCGGCGATGTGCCGGCGCGCCGTGGCTTGGTTCGCCGCGGGCGCGTCCGTCGCCTCCTTGAGAAATCCTTCGAGCGCCTGCAGCGCGTCGGCGTAGCGCGCCACCGACAAGTAAGCGATGCCCAGGTTGTAGAGCACCTTCGGGCTCGGCACGAGGCGGTAAGCCTCGGAGAAGCTCTCGACGGCCTTGTCGTACTGCCGATCGTCCATCTGCCGCGCGCCCTCCTGCATGAGGGCCCGCGCCTGGGCACGCGCCGGCTCCGCGGCCGGCTCGACGGGCGCCGCGACCACGCGGCCGCCCAGCGCCATCGACAGCAGCAGGGTCCAGAAGGGAACACGCGCGTGCTTCGATGTGGAAGCTTTGGGCATTACGGTAAGCTGGGGGCTCAGTGGGACAGCAGATTGGCAATTATAAGGTCATTCAAAAATTGGGCGAGGGGGGCATGGGCGTCGTCTACCTCGCCGAGCACGCCGTCATGGGGCGGCAGGCCGCCATCAAGCTGTTGCTGCCTGCCATGTCGGCGAACGCCGAGGCGGTGAAGCGCTTCTTCAATGAAGCCCGCGCGACGGCACGCATCAAGCACCCCGGCATCGTCGAGATCCTCGACTGCGGCATGCTGCCAAACGCCCAGGCGTACATCGTCATGGAGTTTCTCCCCGGCGAGACGCTGGGCTCCTACGCCGAGCGGTACGGGAAGCTCTCGTCCGACGTCAACCTCGCGCGCGCCATCGTTCGCCAGGTCGCGATGGCGCTGGCCGCGGCGCACGCGCGCGGGATCATTCATCGCGACCTCAAGCCGGACAACGTCTTCCTGTGCAGCGAGGGCGGCGCCGTCGACGTCGCGACCGTCAAGATCCTGGACTTCGGCATCGCCAAGCTCCTGAGCGCCGGCCAGATGCCCGCCGTCACCACGACGAGGGAGCTCCTCGGCACGCCCGTCTACATCTCACCCGAGCAGTGCAAGGGCGCCAAGGATCTGGACCATCGGACGGACATCTATTCACTGGGCTGCATTGCCTTCGAGCTACTCACGGGCGAGCCAGTCTTTCACGCGAGCTCCCTGGCCGAGCTCATCGCGTCGCATATGTTCAAGCCGCCGCCGCCCCTGCAGGAGCTCGAGCCGACGGTGCCGCTTGCCTTCGCCGACCTCATCCTGCGGATGCTAGCCAAGTCGCCCGAGGAACGCCCGCAGACCATGGACGAGATCGTCGCCGCCATCGATTCGACGGGCGTGCCTCTGCCGCTGCGGGAGAGCTCCGTGGTGCTGTCGTCGGCGCGGCCCCTCAAGCTCACGCTGCCCACCGACGAGCTCCCCTCGCTGCGCGGCATGGCGACGGTGGGCGCGGGCGGCGGTCGGGCGCGCGCGCCCGTTCCCGCCGAGCCGCCGCTCGGGAGCACGTTCAGCGGCCTCGTCTCGGAGGCGCGGCCCGAGGGGTTGCCCGCGGGCCGACGCAAGCACGCCTGGGCCCTCGCCGGCGGGGTGGCCGTGGTGGCTGGCGTGGCGGCCCTGCTGCTCGGGCGCGCGCCCGAGCGCGCGCAGCAAGGCGGCGCGAGCCCCGCGGCGGCCGCGCCCGCGTTGCCCCTCGTGCCGACGACCGTCGACATCGATGTCGACGATCGACCGGCCGGCTTGACCGTCACCGTGGACGGACGACCGGGACGCGTGCCCATCTCGCTGCCGCGCGGTCCGGAGACGCACACGCTCGTCTTCGAGGCCGACGGTTACGCGCCCATGACGCGCACCCTCGACGCCACGAAGAGCCGAACGCTCGTGCTCGGCATGGAGCGCAAGCCGGCTAATCCGGCGCCCGCCGCCGTGCCAGCCGCGCCGCCGCCCGCGCCCGCCGCCGCCAAACACCCCGGCAAGACCCCGCCGCGCAAACCCGGTAAGCGCGCGACCGATCTTTTCCTGGACATTTGATAAGCGCCAAGCCAGCTCTCGGGCGCCTCGGTGACGACGCCGCACTCTTCTAGAGGTGCGCCTCGCGCCGATGAGCGATCTTGACGATTGTCACGCGCGCGCCGCCGTCGTCGATTTCGTTAAGAACACGGTAGACGCCCTGGCGGATGCGGTATTTCTCGTCGCCGGAAAGCTTCTCGCAGCCGTGCGGACGGGACTCGTCCGCGAGCGCCTGGATCCTGGCCGCGACGTGCGCGCACTCCTTCGACGGAAGCTCGCCGAGCTCCCTGGCCGCGGATTTCTTGATCTCGAGGCTATAGCTTGCCACGGCGCTTCAGGTCGCGAAGGACCTGCTCGAAGGGCAAGGTCGGCTCGTTTGCCCTCTGACGAAACGCGGCCAGATCGTCGACGTCTTCCGAGAGCGTCGAGCGAACCGCCTGGTTCACGACCTCGGAGACACTTTGATCAGTCTCGGCGGCCTTGAGGCGCAGGGCTCGATGAAGGTCGTGATCGAAATAGATCGTCGCGCGACAACCTGGGCGGCCTTTTGGCGCTCCCCGCGCGCGGGGCGTAGGCTGGCGGGGCATGGGACGCATCCAAGTTCACTTCCGCAACAAGCTCGTCGCGGGGGCGCTGGCGGCCATTCCGCTCGTCGTGACGGTCTTCATCCTGTGGTACGTCGACAGCAAGGCGCGCGCGATCTTCAACGTCGAATATCCTTTCGTCGGGATCGCGATCGCGCTCGCGGGGCTCTACCTCCTCGGGCTCTTCGTGACGAGCCTCGTGGGGCAGTTCTTGCTGGGCGCCGTCGACTCCGTGCTGCGGCGGCTGCCGGGCCTGCGCGATCTGTACCGCTCGTGGAAGCAGGTCGCGCTCACGACCGACACCCACGACGGCATCTTCGCGCACGTTGTGCTCATCCCGGGCGACGGCGGCACGCGCCTGCTCGGGTTCACGAGCGCCAAGGGCGTCGAGGGCGATCCGACGACGTGGTGCGTGTTCGTGCCCGCGTCGCCCAACCCGACGTCGGGGCGGCTGTTCTTCGTGCCGTCGAAGCTCTGCGTGCTCGTCGGCATGAGCGCGCAGGAGGCGCTCAAGCTCGTGATCTCCGGGGGCAGCTACGTGCCGGGCGCCATCGGCGCCGCCACGGCCATGCAGGCGGCCATCGACCGGGCGGAGCACACGGCGCCCCTGACAGTTCCCTAGATCGTCGCTAGACTTGGCGTCATGCGCCCCGATCCCCGACTGACGATCGCGTTTTTAATGCTCGGCTTGGCGTCCTCGGGTGGCGGTGGCGCGCGCGGCGCGCGCGCGGCCGAGCCGCTCGAGGAAAAGCCGCCCCTCGGTGAGCTGCCACCGCCCGTCAAGCCGGTCGTGCCGGCGCCGGCCGTCCCGCGCGCGGGCGACAAGGCGCCGGCCTTCACGCTCAAGGCCGTCGACTCCGGTCAGCCGCGCACGCTCGATTCGTTCGCCAAGGCGAAGGGGATGAAGGGCGCCGTGCTGCTTTTCCTGTCGTGCCGCTGCCCGTACGTCGCGCAGGCCCGCTCGCCCATCGCCGAGCTCGTCAAGCAGTACGGCGACAAGGTCGCGTTCGTGGGCCTCAACGCCAACCAGAACGAGCCCGTGGCCGACATCAAGGCCGACGCCGCGCAGAGCTTCGCCTTCCCCATGCTGCGCGACGACGGCTCGAAGGTCGCCGATCTCTTCGGCGCGCAGCGCACACCGGAGGCGTTCGTCGTCGGGCCGAACGGCCTCATCCGGTATCACGGCGGCGTCGACGATCTCGGGCCCGCGCTCGCGCAGCTCGTCGCGGGTCAGCCGGTCACGAAGTTCGAATCGAAGTCCTTCGGTTGCACCATCAAAAGGAAACCGTGAGGCAATCCGCGCCGGCGCCGGCTCGGGCGCTCGCGCTGACGCTGACGCTGGCGCTCGTCGCCGTCTCCGCCTGCGGGCGTGGTTTGTCGCCGCGCGTGGACGATCCAGCGGCTGCCGCGCCCGCGCCCGCCGCGGTTGAGCCCGCCGCGCACGCGGCCGTCGAGCCCGCCGCGGCGGCGCCGACGCCCCGGCCCAGCCCGCGGGCGCCGCGCGCGGTCGGCGCGGCGCCCGGTTACACGCTCATGGATTTAGAGGCGATCGAGCACGCGGTGCGCGGGCGCGGCCATCCCTTGCTCGTGCACTTCTGGGCGAGCTGGTGCGGGCCCTGCCTGCAAGAGCTGCCGCTTCTCGACAAGTTCGCGCGCGACATGAGGGCGCGCGGCGTCGAGGTCTTGTCGTTGTCGCTCGACGACCCGGAGCGCGCCGGAGGGCAGGTCGTCGAGGTCCTCGCGGCCCGCGCGCCGAATCTGACGCGCAACATCGTGCGGGTCCAAGACACGAGCTCGTTGATCAACACGATCGATCCGCGCTGGGAGGGCTCCATCCCCGCGATGTTCGCGTATGATTCCAAGGGCCGACTGCGCGATAGCTTGATTGGCGAGACGACGCGGCGAGACTTGGACGTCCTGATCGCGCGCGCCGTGAACCCCGGACGGAAATAATGTTGCTCTCCCCGGAAAACACGGCGGGCCGCCGGGCGCCGCCCCCGCAGCCGCGCGCGCCGTCGCGCGCGTTGGCAGCGTGCGCGCTCGCCCTGGGCGTGGGCGCATGCGCCGGCCCCACCGACGACCGGGCGCTCGAGGCGAGGTCGTCGGCGCTCGGCGAGCCGATGGGCGACTACCCCGGCTACGAGGAGCGCGTCGTGCTCTACGCCACGAACCGCGCGCGCGTCTCGCCCGCGACCGAGGGCTGGCCGTCGTATCCGTCCGAGCCGCCGCTGCAGTGGAACGCCGAGCTCAATCAGTCGTCGCGCGCGCACTCGATGGACATGCGCGACACGCCGTGCTTCCAGCATCCGTCGTGCGACGGCACCGACACGTTCACGCGCGTGCTGACCTTCTACAAGGGCGCCTGGTCGATGCTCGCCGAGAACATCTCGGCGGGCGTCGCGGATCCGCAGGTGGTCGTGCACAACTGGATCTACGAGATCGGCGCGGCGCCGGGCGAGACCGGCCACCGCGACGCGATCTTCTCGGCGGACCTCACGCTCATCGGCGTGGGCTTCGCCGCGGGCGGCGCCACGAAGACGCCGAACTACTGGACGCAGGACTTCGTCGGCACGTCCATCAAACGCCCGCGGCTGACCGACGGCATCCACTTTCCGAAGAGCGCGGCGGCGGGCGGCTCGATCACGTTCGGCGCGACGTACTATGACGCGGCCGTGGGCGCGGGCCAGCCGCAGGTGTTCGCCGTCGTCGACGGCGCGTGCCACGGCCTCGCCATGCTGCGCGGCACGACGGTGCTCGGCGCGTACGAGGGCGCCGCGCCGCTGGCCGACGGCTGCCACTCCTACTACTTCGTCGCGACGCTGGGTGACGGCGTCGCGCTCGCAACGTATCCCGACACGGGCGCGTTGCAGGTGGGAACGGGGGCCGCGGCCGCGACCTGCGCGCTCTTCGCGACGACGCGTCCCGCGGCCACGTGCGCCGGCGCGGGCATGGGCATGGGCATGGGCGGCGCGAACGGCGCGACGGGTGCGGGCGGCGCGACGGGCACGGCGGGCGGGCCAGGCACGGACGCGGCCGGTAAGACGGGTGCCGGCGGAGCCGCGGGCGCCGTCGGCGAAGCGGCCGGACACTCGGGCGGAGCGGGCGCCACGGCGCCGACGGGCGCGGGCGGCGCGGGCGCCACGGCGCCGACGGGTGCAGGCGGAGCGCCCGCGAGTCCGGCGACGGGCTCCGCGGGCACGGGCCCGGGTCGCAACTCGCAGGACGTCTTCGGCGTGGGCTGCGCGCTCTCTGCGCGGCGAACGACCGGCGGACCGCTTCCCGTGGCCTTGCTCGCGGCGGCCGTCGCGCTCGCGCGCCGGCGCTCTCGCCGCGCCGCTACTTCCAGTTGAGGACGACGACCTGGACGGCCGGGCGCGCCTTCACGGGTGTGAGCGCGAGCGTGTTCGTGGGCTCGTGGCGCACGTTGGCCTTGCGCTCGAGGAACTCGTCGACGGGCTCGAGCTCTTTGATCGTGAGCGGCGGCGTTCGGTAGTGCATGGGGATGACGACCAAGCGCGGATGAAGCTGGTCGACGACGCGCGTCGCCTGGTACGCGTCGATCGTGTAAACGCCGCCCACGGGCACGAGCAAGACGTCGACCGAGCCGATGGCGGAGAGCTGCTCGTCGGTGAGCAGGTGCCCGAGATCGCCGAGGTGCGCGATGCGCAGGCCGTCGACCTCGAAGATGAAGACGGTGTTGAGCCCGCGCTCGGCGCCGCGCTTGTCGTCGTGGTACACGCCCACGCTGCGGATCGCGACGTCCTTCACCTTCTCGTCGATCCGCGTCCAGCCCTTCTTGTCGGCCGTGAGCCCGCGCAGCACGCGCGCCTTGTTGACGACGAGCGCGACGTTGTTGTGATCGGGGTGCTCGTGGCTCACCGTGATGACGTCGGCCTTGAGCCCGAGCGGCAGGTCGTAGCCGAGGCCCTTGGGGATCGGGTCCATGACGATGCGCGTGCCCGCGGCCGTCTCGAGCACGAAGGCCGACTGCCCGAGCCACGTCAGCTTGCCGATGACGGGCGCGCCCGCGGCGCGCGCGCGGAGCGCGAGCGCCGCCGACAGCGCGAGCGCCGTCAGGCACAGGCCCGCCGAGAGCCAGGCCCACCTGCCGGAGCGCCGCGTTCTCGCCATGGCGGCGACTATAGCCTCGCGGCCGACCGCTCCAAGCGCGATTTCACGGACGCCGCAGGCTGAGGAAACGCGGCGACGCGCCGAGCACGACGAGCGCCACGCCCCCGAGCGTGAGCAGCGCGCCGCTCAGGAAGGTCGGGCTCAACGCGTCGCCCAGGAAGAGGACGCCCGCGCCGATCGTCAGGACGGACGCGAGCTGCGCGATCACGCCCGCGGCGCCCACGCGCACGTGCCGCAGCGCCTCGGTCATGAGCAGCTGCGCCGCCACGCTGGACACGCCGACGCCGAGCAGCAGCGCCCACTCGCCGGCCGTGGGCGCGACCCAGCGGCCGAAGGGCGGCAGCACCGCCGGCGCGCTCACGACGAGCCCGAGCGCCGTGAAGGAAAAGAAGACCGACCAGGCGGTCTCGGCGGGCGGGCCGTGCGGCAGCTCGCGGCGCGCCGCGCGGATCGACGTCACGGCGACGCCCGAGAGCACGGCTGACCCGAGGCCGAAGAGTTGACCGGCGCTCGCATGCAGGTCGCGCGGCCGGAGGCCCACGATAAGCGCGACGCCCACGAGCGTGAGCGGCAGCGCGAAGAGCGCGCGCCGCGGCGGCCGCTCCCCGAGCAGCAGCCACGCGCCCATCATCGTGAACACGGGCTGCGTGTAGTTCAGCAGCGTCGCCTCGCCCACGGGGATGCGCTGCAGCGCGCTGAAGTAGGCCACGACTGCCGCGCCGCCGAAGAGCCCGCGCGCGACGAGCCAGCGCCAGCGCCGCGGCCGGAGGTCGGCGCGCCCGGCCCGCCACCAAAGGCCCGTCGCGACGACGCCCGTGGCGAAGCGCACGAACGCCGCCTGGGGGCCGGGGACGTGGCGCGACACGAGCTTCGTGAGCACCGCCATGAGTGCGAACAACGCCGCCGACAGCGCGAGGCGGAGCGCCGCCCACCGGGCCCGCGGATCCGCGGCGGTCACGCGTCCCGTCCCGCCGCCCGGGCCCTCGCGCGCCTCCCGGCATCCGCTATGGTTAGCGGCGCATGTCGGAAAAACGGCCCAAGGACTCGCTCTCGGAGCTCGCGCCGGAGGCGCCCGAGGCCGCCGCGCCGACGCTGCGCGAGAGCGAGGTCGCGCCCAAGCGCAAGCCGCTCGCCGAGATCCTCGAGGGCCTGCCCGCGGCCCCCGGCGTCTACATCATGAAGGATCACCGCGGCAAGACCGTGTACATCGGCAAGGCCGCCGTGCTGCGCAACCGCGTGCGCCAGTACTTCCAGCCGGCGTCGGGCGACAGCCGTGACTTCGTGCCGCTGCTCGAGGGCATCGTCGCCGACATCGAGACGGTGATCACCTCGAACGAGAAGGAGGCGCTGCTCCTCGAGAACACGCTCATCAAGAAGCATCAGCCGCGCTTCAACGTCAACCTCAAGGACGACAAAAATTACCTCGTGCTGCGCCTCGACCCCGCCGCCGAGTGGCCGCGCCTCGAGGTCGTGCGCAAGCTGGGCGACGACGGCGCCTCCTACTTCGGCCCGTACCACTCGGCGACGTCCTGCCGAGAGGCGCTGCGCGTCGTCAACCGTCACTTCCAGCTGCGCACGTGCACCGACCACGTCCTGCACAACCGCCGCCGCCCCTGCCTGCAGTACCAGATCAAGCGCTGCCCCGCCCCCTGCGTGCTGCCGGTCGCGCGCGAGGCCTACGCCGAGCAGGTGCGCGACGTCGGCCTCTTCCTCGACGGCAAGAGCGACGAGCTCATGGACCGGCTGCGCGTGCGGATGAAGGACGCCGCGGCGCGCACCGACTTCGAGGTGGCGGCCGACATCCGCGATCAGGTGCGCGCGCTCGAGGTGACGCTCGAGGAGCAGCGGGTCGTGTCGGCGGACTTCTGCGACCAGGACGTCATCGGCTTCCACCGCGAGGGCATCGCGCTCGAGCTCGTCGTCATGTCGATCCGCGGCGGCAAGCTGTCGGCGAGCCGCGCGTTCTCGTTCACGGGACAGGAGTTCCCCGACGCCGAGCTCCTCTCGTCGTTCATCGGCCTCTACTACGACCTCGGCGCGCCGCCGCCCGACGAGGTGCTGCTGCCGTTCGACATCGAAGACGCGGCTCTCAAGGCCGAGTGGCTCGGCGAGCGGCGCGCGGCGTCGGCGCTCGGGTCGCGCCGGCGCAAGGTCGAGGTGCTCGTCCCGCAGCGCGGCGACCGTCGGCGCCTCGTCGAGCTCGCGCAGAAGAACGCGGCGTCGAGCTTCGCGACGCGCCGGAACGCGCGCGCCGATACCGAGCTCGCGCTCGGCAAGCTGCAGAGGCGCCTCAAGCTGCCCAAGCTCCCGCGCGTCATCGAGTGCTACGACGTCTCGCACATCCAGGGCTTCGCGACGGTGGCGTCGATGGTCGTCTTCGTCGACGGCAAGCCCGAGAAGTCGCGCTACCGCACCTACAAAGTCCGCGCGCCCGGCCGCGCCGGCGGCGGCGGCGACTTCGCCTCGCGCAACGACGACTTCGCCTCGATGTACGAGGTGCTCTCGCGGCGCTTCCGGCGTGCGCGCGAGGAGAGCGCGCAGGGGAACGACGACAGCACGTGGGCGCTGCCCGACCTCATCGTCATCGACGGCGGCAAGGGTCAGCTCGGCATGGCCCTGGCGGCGGCGCGCGACGTCGGCATCGACGTCCGCCCGGGCGTGGGCCTGTCCATCGTCGGCCTCGCCAAGGAGCGCGACAGCCTCGAAGGCGGCGGCATCGAGCCCGGGCCCGTCGGCGCGACGTCGCCCGAGGAGCCCGCGCCCGTGGAGCCCGCGCCGCCCGTCGAAGAGCCCGCGCCGCCGGTCGAACCGCCGCCCCCGAGCGACGAGCCCGCGCTCAAGCGCGGCCGCAAGGGCAAGCTCACGAAGGGCGAGACCGTGAAGATGCCGGACCGCGTCTTCCTGGCCCACGCCAAGGACGCGATCCTCATTCGTCCCAACAGCGCTGAGATGTTCATCCTGCAGCACCTGCGCGACGAGGCGCACCGCTTCGCCGTGACGTTCCACCGCAGCCAGCGCCGCCGCCTCACGCTGCGCTCGGCGCTCGCCGAGATCCCCGGCATCGGCGAGGGGCGCCAGCGTCTGCTCCTGCGCCACTTCGGCAGCGTGAAGAAGATCCGCGAGGCCTCGCTCGAGGATCTCGCGGGCGTGCCCGGCATGTCGCGCGCCTCGGCCGCCGCCGTCTTCGAGCACTGGAGGCGCCAGCCCGCGCCCACCGGCGATCCGTCGGAGGACCCGACGCTCTCCCTTCACGTCGCGCGCGAGAGCGGTCCGCCGTCCGACGCCGCGGAAGAGGACGCCATGGACAGCGCCTTCGCGGAGCTCGAGGCCGACACCGACATCGAAGAAGCGCCCGACGCCCTCGCGCCCGACGCGATCAAGGACGTGACATAGTTCGTCTTCCCTCGTCCCCCGCGAAAAGGATCCCCATGCAATTGATACAGATCGCGATCTCACCCGATGGCGCCTACATCTACGCGCTCGACGCGCACGGAAGCCTTTGGGCGGCCCGCACGCGCATCGAAGGCTTCGACGGCGGCGGCATGGCCACGAGCCCAGTCTGGATGCGCATCGAGCCGCCGCCAGGCCAATCGGCGTAGAGCAGCCCGATGCCAAACCTGCACGTCATCATCGCGAGCACGCGGCCCGGGCGCGCAGGCCTGCCCATCGGCACGTGGTTCCACGCCTTCGCGCGCCAGCACGGAAAGTTCGAAGCAAAGCTCGTCGACCTCGCCGCGGCGAGCCTGCCTCTTCTCGACGAGCCGAAGCACCCGCGCCTCGGCCAGTACGAGAAGGAGCACACGAAGGCCTGGAGCGCGACCATCGACGCCGCCGACGCCTTCGTCTTCGTCACGCCCGAGTACAACTACAGCGCGCCGCCGGCGCTCCTGAACGCCATCGACTACCTGCACCGCGAGTGGCTCTACAAGCCGTGCGCCTTCGTGAGCTACGGCGGGCTGGCGGGCGGCGCGCGCTCGGTGGCCGTGACTAAACAGATCGTCACGGCCCTGAAAATGATGCCGATGTTCGAGAGCGTCACCATCGCGATGTTCACGCAGAACCTCAAGGACGGCGTCTTTACGCCCACCGAGGCTCACGAGAAGGCCGCGACCGTCATGCTCGACGAGCTCCTGCGCTGGACGGATGCGCTCAGACCGCTGCGCGGGCGCTGATGGACGGAAACTTGAATATCATAATAAAATCAGTAATTTAGTTCACGTTGCAGCGTCGGCGGCGCGGTGACCGACGAACAAAATTTGACGGGCCTGTCGGTCCACGTAGTCTGATGTAGGTTCAGGGAGCACCTGGACCTCCAGACCAACGAGGAGCCCCATGGCCGCCAAGACCAAAGCCGAGAGTCCCAGCAGGGCCGCGCCGCAGGGCCGCAAGCGCGAGATCGCGGGTGTCGTGATGCTCGCTTTCGGCCTCTTCGCGGGCCTCTCGATGGTGTCGATGCAGCTCGGCGCTCATCAGATGATGGGGCCTGGGGGCGCCGCCACGGCGAGCGAGCTGTATGCGCTCGGCGGCATGGCGGGCTATCTGTTCGTCGCGGGGCTGCTCGTGATGGCGGTGCGCTGCTTCCGCGGCCACAGCTTCGTCGACGGGCCGCTCGAGGGCTTGGGCGCGGTGATTCTGCTCGTCGCCACCGCCGTGTTGCTGCACCTGCCGTTCACGGGCGTGCCCACGGCGCAGCACGGACCGGGCGGGCTGCTAGGGCAGTGGATGGGCGAGGTCACGGCCAGCTTCGTGGGCATCGTGGGCGCTGCGCTGGCCGCGACGACCGCGCTCGTCGTCGCGCTGCTGCTCGTCACGGAGATTCGCTTGCAGGAGGTCACCGTCGTGCTCGGGTGGGCGCTGCGCGGCAGCGCGCGCGCCATCGCCGCAGGCTTGGGCGCCGCCTGGCGCGTCACGCGCGCCGCCTTCCCCGAGCGGGACGAGGCCGAGCGCGCCGCGGCCGAGCGCGCCGAGGAGCGCGCGCGCAGCCTCGACATCCGGGTCGTCGAGGCCGAGCGCCGCGCCGTCGCGCGCGACGCCCTGTCCGACGCCGACGAGCTCGACGACGCCGCGCCCACGGCGCGCGACGGAATCCCCGGCCTCGGCGGGGAGCAGGTCAGCGAGGGCGTGCGGGTCGGCGAGGCGCGCACCGTGCGCGACGAAGCAGCCGAGGAGCGCGCCGCCATGGCGGCCATCTTCGCCGAGATGGCGGCCGTCGAGCAGATCGCGAAGCCCGCGGCGGCGCCGGACGAAGACGACGTGCGCGAGGAGCTCGAGGCCGAGCCCGAAAGACGCGTCGAGCTTCCGCTCGTCGCCATGCACGGCGTGCCCATGCACGCCGACGACGTCGACGCGGCCGACATGGGCGAGCTCGAGGCGGCGCCGCCTCCGCCGCCCGGCGACGGCCCCATCATCGTCGAGCCGGCCGCCGTCGCCCCGAACGAGCGCGTCTCGACCGCTCTCACGAAGCCGCGGCCCCTGCAGACGCAGGCGGACGGCCCCGGCTTCATCAAGCTCACCAACGGCGCCTACCAGCTGCCCGGCACCGAGATGCTCGAGTACCTGCCGCCGCAGGCGCACGACACCGACAAGCAGGCCCTCTACGACATGGCCGAGCGCCTCGAGCAGGCCATGTCGAACTACGGCGTGCGCGGCAAGGTCAAGGAGATCCACATGGGTCCCGTCGTGACCATGTACGAATTCGCGCCCGCGCCCGGCACGCGCACGGGCAAGATCGCCAACCTCGAGAAGGATCTGGCGATGGCCCTCGAGGCACAGGCCGTGCGAATCGTCGCGCCCATCCCCGGCAAGGCCGTCGTTGGCGTCGAGGTGCCGAACAAGACGCGCGAGATGGTCTACCTCAAGGAGATCCTCCAGGACGAGTGCTTCACGGGTTCGACCTCAAAGCTGCAGATCGCCCTCGGCAAGGACATCAAGGGCGCGCCCGTGAGCGTCAACCTCGCGAAGATGCCGCACCTGCTCGTCGCGGGCACGACGGGCTCGGGCAAGTCCGTGGCCGTCAACGGCATGATCGCGAGCATCCTCTACAACGCGTCACCCGAAGAGGTGCGTTTCATCATGGTCGATCCGAAGATGCTCGAGCTGTCCATTTACGAGGGCATCCCGCACCTGCTGCTGCCGGTCGTCACCGACCCCAAGAAGGCGAACCTCGCGCTGCGCTGGGCCGTCGACGAGATGGAGCGCCGCTACGAGCTGCTCGCCAAGACGGGCGTGCGCGACATCGCCGGCTACAACGCCAAGGTCGAGGTGCTCCAGAAGAGCCACGACACCAAGAAGGCGCCGGCGGCCGGCGCCAAGAAGATCCGCGTCGTCATCGCGGGCGCCGACGGCACTGAGCAGGAGGTCGATCTCGACGCCGACTCCGAGATCTCTCTCGACGAGGCCAACGGCGTCGTCGCCGCCGAGGCGCCCAGCGACGAGGATCTGTCCGACGTCGCGGCCAAGGTTCAGGCCGAGGCCGCCGCGGAGCCGCCTCCCCGCAAGCTGCCCTACATCGTCATCGTCATCGACGAGTTCGCCGATCTCATGATGGTAGCGCCCAAGGACGTCGAGACGAGCGTGGCGCGCATCGCGCAGAAGGCGCGCGCCGCGGGCCTGCACCTCATCCTCGCGACGCAGCGGCCGTCCGTCGACGTCATCACGGGGCTCATCAAGGCGAACTTCCCCAGCCGCATCGCGCTCCAGGTCGCGTCGAAGATCGACTCGCGCACCGTGCTCGACACCTCGGGCGCCGAGACGCTGCTCGGCAACGGCGACATGCTGTTCTCGGACCGCGGCCTCAAGCTCCGCCGCATCCACGGCGCCTTCCTCTCGGACGACGAAGTCCACCGCGTCGTCGACTTCCTCAAGACGCAGGCCAAGCCCGTCTACGACATGGACATCCTCAAGCCGCGCCCGGAGGACGCCGACGGCGACGGGGAGCCCGCCGCCGAAGACTTCCACGACGACCTCTACGATCAGGCCGTCGCGATCGTCTGCGAGACGCGCCAGGCGTCGGTGTCCTACATCCAGCGCCGCCTGCAGATCGGATACAATCGATCGGCGCGGCTCGTCGAGCAGATGGAACGAGAGGGCATCGTGGGGGCGGCGAACGGCGCCAAGCCGCGCGAGGTGCTGGCGCCTCCCGGCGAATACCTCCAACAGGCGGGGTGACGAGCAAACATGGAGACGTCCTTCGGCGCGATCGTGGCGTCGGCGAGGGTGGGCATCGCGCTCGTGGCGAGCTTCGGGACGCTCGCCATCGTCGGCCAAGAGACGAACCGGCGCTGGCTGCTCGCGGTCGCCAAGCCGGTGGCGACTGCCTCGCTGCTCCTCATCGTGGGCGCGCCGCCGACCTACATCGTCGAGAAGCTCGTGGCCCTCGGCATCGTCTTCTCGATCATCGGCGACGCCTTCCTCGTCGTCGAGGGCGATCGCGCCTTCTTCGCGGGCACGTCGGCCTTCCTCACGGCGCAGATCCTCTACGCGGCGGCGTTCTGGTCGCTGCGCGCGCCCGCGCGGCCCGTCGCGCCCGTGGCGGGCGTCGTCGTCGTCGTCTCGGCGCTGCTCGTCGCCAACCTCTGGCGGTCCGCGGGCTCGATGCGCCCGGCCGTCGCTCTCTACGCCGTGGCCATCACGCTCATGGTCGGCACGGCCCTCGGGACGCTGGGCGGACCCATGCACCCCGTGGCCGCGCTCTGCGCCGCGAGCGGCGCCGTGCTCTTCTACATCTCCGACGCGACGCTCGATTGGGACAAGTTCAAGAGGCCCGTGCGCCACGCCTCGTTCGTCACGATGGGCGTCTACTGGATTGGCCAGATCGGCATCGCGCTCGCGGCGCGCATTTCCAGCTGAATCGACGGGCCGCCTCTGGCGTCCGTGACTATAGTCAGAGCATGCCCGCGTCGAAACGTCTCCTTTCCGTCGCCTGGCTCGCCGTGGCCGCGCTGCCCGCCGGGGCGCGCGCCACCGGGCCCATGGTGCCGATCGGCCCCCCGGCGTCGCGCCTCGAGGTCAAAGACGTCGTCGAGCACGTGCAGAAGCGCTACGACGC
>DATKFB010000206.1:0-2635 GCA_035544435.1 Polyangia bacterium | reverse complement strand
GCTCGTCGTGCTCGCCGCGCTCGCGGGCGGCGGCATGGGCGCGCCGCGGCTCGCGGCCGCCGCCGTCGTGACGGCGCTCGTCCTGGCGCTCTTCGCCTCTCGCTTCGGGTACGTGAGCGGCCGCATGAGCGGCTTTCTTGCGCCCGAGACCGACCGCCGCGGAAAAGGCTACGAGGTCCTCGCGCTCGCGCGCGCGCACGCGACGGCGACGCCCACGGGCGTCGGCCTCGGCCGCGGCACGGCGCGCCGCCACCTCAGCTCCCCGGGCAGCGACTACGTCTTCGCCGTCGTCACCGAGGAGCTGGGGCGTCGCGCCGCGGGCGCCGTGATCGCCGCCTGGCTCGCGATCGGCGCCGGCGCGCTCCTGGCCGCGCGCGGGACACGAGAGCCGCGCTTGCGCGCGGCCGCGCTGGGCGCGGGCGCCGCCGCCGTGGCGCCCGCCGCGCTGCACATCGCCGTCTGTCAGGGCTGGGTGCCGATCATCGGCGTCTCGATGCCCCTTCTCAGCTACGATCCGGCCGCGGCCGTGGCGGCGGGCGCCGAGTTTGGCCTCCTCGCGGCCGTCGCCCTCGCGCCCCGGGATGTCCGAAACACCTGACCACGCGTCGCAAAGTCACATGACGTCTCTCCTCAAGCGCCAGCTCATCGTGCTGTCCGGTAAGGGTGGCGTCGGCCGGACGACGGTCGCGGCCGCGCTGGCGCGCGCCGCCGCCGACGCCGGAAAGCGCGTGCTCATCGCCCAAGCCTCGGCCGCCGAGCGCCTCGGGCGCATCTTCGGCCGCTTCGGACCCGTGGGCACCGACATCGTCACGCTCGCGCCCGGCATCGACGCCGTCAACATGACGCCCCAGAGCGCCCTTCACGAATATGGCCTCATGGTCCTGCGCTCCGAGCTCGTCACGCGCGCCGTCTTCGAAAACCGCGCCGTGCGCGGCTTCCTGGGCGCGATCCCCGGCCTCGACGCCTACGCGATGCTCGGCAAAGCCTGGTGGCACACGACGGAAATGTCCCCGTCCTCGGGCGCATCGGCCCCTCGGCGGCGCTACGACCTCGTGATCTTCGACGGTCCGGCGAGCGGCCACGCGACGCTCACGCTGCGCATCCCGGGCGCCATCCTGGCGGCCATGCCCAAGGGCCCCCTTGCCCGTGACGCGCGCGCGATCCGGCTGCTGCTCTCCGACCCCGCGCGCGCCGCCCTCGTCATCGTGACGCTCGCCGAAGAGCTGCCCGCGCGCGAGACGGCCGAGCTCGCGGCCGCCGCCCGCGGACCGCTGCAGATCCCGCTCGGTCCCGTGATCGTCAACGCCGTTCCGTCGGACGCGCTCTCGGACCCGGGGAGCGACGCCGTGCTCGGACCGCTCGCGCCCTCAAGCGACGGCGACGCGGCCCTCGAGGCCACCTTGCGCCTGGCCCGGACCTTGCGTTCGCACCGCCGCATCGCCGACGAGCAGCTCGAGCGGCTGCGCCTCAACCCGGGCGGGCCGCTCATGCTCCTGCCCCGCCTCCCGACGGCCGACATCGGCCCGGCCGAGCTGGCCGTCCTGGCCGCTCGTATAGCCGCCGCCGACGCCGCCCCCCCCGATCCTGCCGCCGGGGGGCATGTTGTGCGACAATCTGCCGCGCAGCAGGCCTGAGCAGGAGCCCCCTTGGTGGGGCGGGGAGCCGTTGATGTGAGCGCGGGCGCGGGGAACGTCATCGACGATCAGCCGGAGACCACCGGCGTCGCCCTCTTTCGCGGCGGGATGATCGGGCGCTACATCGTTCTCGGCCTGCTGGGCAAAGGCGGGATGGGCGTCGTCTATTCCGCGTACGATCCGGAGCTCGATCGCAAGATCGCTCTCAAGCTCTTGCGCGTCGCCCACCGCAAGAAGGGCGAGGACGTCGACGCCAAGCGCACGCGCCTCCTGCGTGAGGCCAAGGCCATCGCCCGCCTGTCGCACCCGGCCGTCGTGGTCGTCTACGACGTCGGCACCTTCCAGGACCAGGTCTTCATCGCCATGGAGCTCGTCGATGGCATGACGGCCATGCGTTGGCGCGCCACGCGGAACCCGTCGTGGAAGGAAGTGCTGCGTGTCTTCATCGAGGCGGGCGAAGGCATCGAGGCCGCGCACGCCGCCGACCTCATCCACCGCGACTTCAAGCCCGAGAACGTCATGGTCACGCGCGAGGGCAAGGTACGCGTCATGGACTTCGGCCTCGCGCGCACCATGGAGCGCATCACCGAGGACGTGCCGCCCGACGCCGCGGACGGCGACGGCCCCACGCTGCCCAGCATCCGGCAAGCGGAGTCGCGCCTCACGAACGAAGGCAACGTCGTCGGCACGCCCGCCTACATGCCGCCCGAGCAATACCTGGGCGTCACCGACGAGCGCTCCGACCAATTCAGCTTCTGCGTGTCGCTCTACGAGTGCGTCTACGGCCAACACCCTTTCGAGGCGCGCACGTCCTTCGGCCTCACGGGCAACGTGCAAGCGGGCCGCATCCACGACGCGCCGGCGAACACGAAGGTCCCGCTGTGGCTGCGCAAGATCCTGCTGCGGGGCATGAAGCCGCGCCCCGAAGACCGCTACGCGTCGATGCCCGAGCTGCTCGACGTCCTCGGCCGCGACCCGGCGGTCGCGCGGCGACGGTGGCT
>DATKFB010000205.1:0-3072 GCA_035544435.1 Polyangia bacterium | reverse complement strand
TTGTCGCGACCTGCGATACGCGGCTGCTTGGGACACCCTAGGGCGCGATGCGAGCGTAGCGAGCGAGCAAACTCCCGCGTGGCTACCTCGCGGGTCCGGGTCGGGGCCCGGGCAGCGGGTTGCCCTCCACATCCCGCAGCTCCACGGGCGCGATCTTCGCCAGCGGGTCGAGGAGCGCCTTCTGGTCGCCGACCACCACGATGGAGAGGCGTCCGGCATCGAGGTATTTGCGCGCGACGCGGCGAACGTCGTCCTTGGAAACCGCGCGGACGTTCTTCGCGTAATCGGCGAGGTAGCTGTCAGGGAGGCCGTACACGGCGATCTCGGCGAGCTGCGCGGCGACTTGGCCGCGCGTCGCGAAGCGCGCGGGGAAGGACTTCGTGATCTGGTCGCGCGCGCGGGCGAGCTCGGCGTCGGTGACGTCGGCGTCGCGCATGCCATTCACCTCTTTGAGGATCTCGCCCACGGACTCGGCGGAGTGGGCGGCGACGAACTCGCCGCCCGCCGAGAAGGGCCCGGGCGTGCGGCGCGCATCGAAGCTCGAGCGCGCCCCGTAGGTCCAGGCCTTGCCCTCGCGCAGGTTCAGATCGAGGCGGTAGAACCCGCCGCCCAGGATCATGTTCATGACCGTGACGGGGAAAAAGTCGGGGCTCCGGCGGTCGATGCCGACGAGGCCCACGCGGATCGAAGACTGCGGCGCGTCGGCCTTGTCGATGATGAAGATCTTGGTCTTGCTCGCGGCGGGGGCGGGCGCGGGCAGCTTGCGCGCGGACGACTTGCCGGGCCGCCACGCCTTGAAGGCGGCGTCGAGCTTCGGTCGAAGCGCCGCCTCGGTGAGGTCGCCCGCGACGATGAGCACGGCGTTGTTGGGCCGCCAGTTGGCCTCGTAGAACTTGCGCAGGTCGGCGGGCGTCATCTTCTTGAGCGACGCCTCGACGCCCGTCATGGGCCAGCCATAAGGATGCTTGACGCCGTAGAGCACGCGCGCGAACGCCAGGCCCGCCACCGTCGGCGGGCTGTCCTTCCGGCGGGAGATCGCCGTGAGCGTGTTGTCGCGCACGCGCGTGAACTCCTTCTGATCGAAGGCCGGCGCGGTGACGATGTCGGCGAAGACGCCGAGCGCGGCGTCGACGTTCTTCGTGAGCACGGACAGGCTGGCATTCGAGGAGTCCCAGCCGCTGCCGCCGCCGAGGACCGCGCCCAGCGTCGCGAGCTGGTCCGCGATCTGGGGCGCGCTGCGTGTCTTCGTGCCCTCCTCGAGCATGCGTCTCGTCATGTCGGCCAGGCCCGAGAGGTCGGCCGGGTTCGCGGCGCCCCCCGACTTCACGACGAGGTTGAAGTCCACGAGCGGAAGATCGTGAAACTCCGCGAGAACTACCTCGAGCCCGTTCTTGAGCTTGAAGCGCTTGAAGGCCGGCACTTCGAAGGTGGGCTCGGGCCCTCCCGGCGGCGGCGCCGCGCGAAAAGGGGCGTCGGGCGTCCCGCCGGGCGCCGGGGTCGGCGCGGCCGCGGGCGGCGCCGCGGCAGCCACCGGCGCGCTCGGAACCTGGGCCCGCAGGAGAGGGGGAGGCGCTGAAGCGCAGCTCGACACGAAGAACGCCCCGGCGAGTGCCCAAGCGCCCGCGAAGATGGACGCGCCTGCGCGCCTCACTTCTTCACGACCCTTCCCATGATGGGAGCGGCCGGGTTGGGCTCCACCCTCACGATGACCGCGGCATCGAGCTTGAGGTACGACTGGGCCGCTCGCTGGACGGCCGGCGCGTCGACGGCGCGATAGCGCCGCAGGTCCTCGGCCAGGTAGCCGGGATCGTTCATCAGGTAGTTGTAGTGCTGGAGGCGCTCGGCGCGCGCGATGAGCGGCTCGAGGGCGCGCACGTTGGCCGACTCGATCTGGTTCTTGCCGCGCTCGAGCTCGACCGCGTCCACGGTCGCCGTCTGCAGCTTGCCGATCTCCTCGCCGATGATCGTCAGGAGCTCGTCGAGCGTGTGGCCGGGCATGGGCGAGGCCGTGATCTCGAAGTCGCTCGCGAGCATCTGGCTGTCCTGGGCCGCCGAGATGCTCTGCGCGATCTTGAGCTCGTAGACGAGGCGCTTGTACAGGCGCGACGACTTGCCGTTTCCGAGCAGGTTCGCGAGCACGTCGAGATCGCGATCGCCGGGCGCGAAGTTCGCGGGCGTCGAGAACGCCATCGTGAGCTGGGGTTGCTGCACCTTCGCCTCCATGGCGATCACGTGGGCGGCCGCGCGCGCGGGCATGACCGCGGCGCGGCGCGGGATGGCACCGCCGCGCGGGATCGGCCCGAAGTACTTGTCGACGAGCGCCTGCGCGCGCGCGCGATCGAAGTCACCCGCGATGACGAGCGCGGCGTTGTTCGGGACGTAGAACGTGCGGAAGAAGGCCTTGACGTCCTCGACCGAGGCCGCCGAGAGATCCTCCATCGAGCCGATGACCTCGTGGTGGTAGGGGTGGTCGGGCGGATAGAGGGCCTCGAGCTCGACGCGCTCGACGAGCCCCATGGGGCGGTTCTCGACGCGCTGGCGGCGCTCGTTCTTGACGACGTCGCGCTGCACGTCGATGGTCTCCTTGAAGCCGGGCCGGTCGAGCAGGAAGCCCATCCGGTCGCTCTCGAGCCAAAGCGCGAGCTCGAGCTGGTTCGACGGGACGACCTCGAAGTAGTTCGTGCGGTCCGTGCCCGTCGAGCCGTTGGCGTTCGAGACGCCGGCCTTCTGGAGGTACTCGAAGTGTTTGTCCTCGGGCACGTGCTTCGACCCCTGGAACATGACGTGCTCGAACAGGTGCGCGAAGCCCGTGCGCTTGTCGGCCTCGTCCTTTGAGCCGACCTTGTACCAGACGTCGACGGCGACCTCGGGGATGCGGTGGTCCTCGTGCAGGATCACCTCGAGGCCGTTGGACAGAACGTACTTCTCGAACGAGAGCTGCGGCAGATCCGCGTCGGGCGACGTCGGCTTCGGGGGAGGCGGGAGAGCCGTCGGGATGGCGGGGAAGCCGAAGAGGAGGGCGAGCGCGGGCGCGAGGTACGAAGCGCCCACCTTCGACAGAGGAGCGAACAT
>DATKFB010000204.1:0-7642 GCA_035544435.1 Polyangia bacterium | reverse complement strand
GCTGCTTGCTCGCGTTGTACTCGGCGAGGCCCCGGGCGGCGACCGTCGAATCGGCGGCGAGCTTGGCGTAGGCGGCGAAGAGGCGCTCCGTCTCGCCCACGGCTGAGACGGATAGAAGCGATGTCAGCTCGATGGGAGTCGACGTGGGCGGGAGGTTGTCGATCACGGCCTTGGCGGAGCCGTCGGCGCCGATGAAGTACTGAGCGTCGACGCCGATTTGCGGGTCGAGAGCTCCTGCCTGCCCGGGGAGCACCGACACGGCCGCCGACGCGCGCGCGGTTTCGAGGGGGTGCGCGGGTCCGAAGGTGCCGCTCCACACCCAGAATACCTGGCCCTTGAAGAGCTGCTCGGCGGCGAGATCCTGGCCCATGACGAGGCCGTTGATGAGGGGATGGGCGAGCGGCGTCGTCAAGCCGAGGAGGTAGCTGTCGCGGTAGATGCCCTCTCCCGTGATCCGGTAGAGGCGTTCGGCGACGTTCTGGCGGTCGAGCTCGATGGTTGCCACCTGTCCAGGCGCGACCTGCAAGCTCGCCGAGCCGCTCGCGAGCGAGTACCCGTCACTCGTTACGGCGAAGGCAACCAGCTTGGCGGCGTGATCTGCTCGGCAGTCGGCGACGAAGCCCTGACTGTCGCTCACGAAGGTCTCCTCGAGAGTCCTCATGAGGACGAGCGGGATCCCGCGCCGTGTGAGGCGATCGATGGCGCGGACGCCGAAGCAGCTCGACGGGGGGGGGACCGGCGCCGCGAGAAGGGCCGTCTGGGAGTCATCACTCGGCGGGCTCGGGACCGAGGCGACCTTGTTCATGAGGAGTTGGCCGCTTCCCCCTTCCTTCGTGAGGAAGGCCTGTCCCCCCGTGCCGAGGGGATCCGAGGCGATCACGTACGCCGGGTGCGACGGCGCGAAGAACACGAGGGTGTTCATGAGCCCCGGCTCGTAGAAGGCGACGAGGCCGTTCGTGTCGCTGAGGTAAGACACGCCGTTCTTGAGGCTCAGCGTCGCGCCGCTCACGGGCGCGAGCGTCGCCGCATCGAGCACCGCGATCTTGAAGAAGGCGTGGGTCGCGGAGAGCAGGCTCGGGTCGGTCACGGGAGACGGCGCCGGGCCGGGACCGGGAGGGCCAGCGGGGACGCCGACGCACTGACCCGTGGGAGCGAGTCGAAACGCATCGTGCGAGCCGGGGGCGCAGCCCACCACTGTCACGACGAGCCAGAGCCGGAGCCGCGCGCGCATACCGCGCCGCGGCCACGACCGAGCGTCTCGGTGGGCTTCCACCCTAAGAAGGTTGCACGAAAGTGCCGGAGTGGAGCACGATCTCGGAAGTTCGCCGTTCGGCGAGCCGAAAACCGTCATCCAATCTACCTTAGTGAAGCCATGGGCACGGGCGACAATCTCGTCAGGTTGGAGCAAGGCCCATCGGACGCCAGCTTGGTCGGGCAGGCCCTCGTCGGAGATGTCGCCGCGAAGGCGCAGCTCTTCAAGCGGTATGTGAAAATGGCGGGCGCAGTCGCCTTTCGGCTCACCGCGCAGGATGGCGATGTCGATGACATCGTGCAGGACAGCTTCATCGCGGCTTTCTCGGGGCTGAGGCGCCTCGAGGACCCGCAAGCCTTCGGGGGCTGGTTCCGCACGATCGTCACCGTCACGTCAATCGCCGTGATTCGCCGTCGGCGTCTACTACGCCGCCTCGGCTTTCGTGGGCCTGATCCCATCGCCTTGGAGCGGGTCGTCGCGGCCAGCGCGCCGCCCGACATCGCCGCCGAGCTGCGAGCCATCTACGGGGTCATCGACGCCTTCCCGACGGACGAGCGGGTCACAGTCCTTTTGCGGCGGGTCGAGCAGCTCTCCCTCGAGGAGATAGCTGAAAGGACGAACGTGTCGCTCGCAACGGTAAAACGCAGGTTGAGGCGCGCCGAAACGCGACTCGAGCGCCACGGCATCGGCAGAGAGGCATCATGAGATCCATCCCGACTCGCCGCCCCGCGGATCATGTCAACCCGGACCTCCCTCAGGAGCGGGTCGATCGCATGTGGCGCGCCATCGAGGCGCCGCGCCCACGGGCGGTACGACCGCGGCTGGCGTTGGCCGCTGTTGCGGCGCTCTTCATCGTCGCCTCGGGGATCCGCCTCTATAAAGGACGCCAGGCTCCCACGGGCGGCGCGCCGTCGCTCGCTCGAGGCGACGTCATCGATGCGCCGGCCGGCTCTTCGGTGACGCTGCCCGACGGCAGCTCGCTGTCTTTTGGTGCGTCGACGAAGCTGTCGGTCGCCGACGCGAGCTCGACTCGCGTCCGGCTCGAGCTAGAGCGCGGCACCGTGACCTGCGACGTCACTCACGTCGACGGACGCTCCTTCGAGGTGGCGGTGGGCGACATCGTCGTCAGCGTGCGTGGCACGCGCTTCGCCGTCTTGGCGCGCGACGGACACCTCCCCAACCGCAAGGCGTCCGTCGAGGTGCGTGTCGAGCGTGGCCGCGTCGAGGTCGCCCGTGATGACGACGGGGAACGTCACCCGATCGCGTCGCTGGGGCCCGGGCAGAGCTGGTCGCAGCAGGAGGTCGAGCCCGACCCGCGCGCGCCCACTTCGGAGGGCACTCCGGCGCATCGCACCGAATCCGCGACGGCCCGCGCGGCACAGCCCGCCGCTCCTGGACATCGAGGTGGGCGCGTGCCCGCCGCGGGGCCCGAGCACCTCGCCGATTCGCCGGCCGACCTCCTCAAGCGCGCAAACGGGGCGCGCGTGGCCGCGAGACCAGACGAGGCGGCGCGCTTTTACGACCGCATCCGCGAGGAGTATCCAGACGACGCGCGCGCCGGGCTCGCGGCCTTCGAGCTCGCGCGGATCAGGCTGGACGACCTGTCCGACCCGGTCGGCGCGCTCGAAGCGCTGCGATTCGCCGAGGCGCACGGCCATGGCGGGTTCATGGCCGAAGACGCCGAAGCCCTCGAGATCGACTCCTTCGCTCGCCTCGGAAGGAAGGCGGATTGCCGGCGGGCGCGGGCGGCGTTCGTGGCGCGCCACGCGACCAGCCCGCACCTCGCCCGGATCCTCCGCGCTTGTGGCGAATAGCAAGCCGACATTTTCGAAGCTCGTCGCCCTTGGGCTCGTCATCTGTGCCTCACGCGGGGCGTTCGCCGTCGCGGTCGAGCCGTGCGCTTCGGTCTCGGCGCGCCCGAAGCCTTCGGTCGCGATTGAAGTCGCGGCGGCCGACGAGCACCTCGTGAACGAGGTCGAGTCAGAGCTCGGGGCGGCGCTCGGGGCGCGCGGCATCGCCCTCTGCGTCGGCGCCGCGGCGACGTCGAGCCTCGTTGCTCGGGTCTCGATTCTCATGGAGACGGCTGGCGCCAGTCCCGTCGCGCAGATTCGGATCGGAGACGAGATCACGCGCAAGCGCGTCGAGCGCAGCATGGAGCTCGGTCTCCTACCGCCGGACGGGTGGGCGCTCGCGATCGCCTCGTCAGCCGACGAGCTGCTGCGCGCGAGCTGGGCCGAGCTCATGCTCCGCGACGCGCCCGCGCCGCCGAGGGCGGCGCCGCCGTCCGTTGCAGACGCCGTGGCGGGGTCTGCGCGTCGACCGGCGCGGCGGTACGAGCTCTCCGCCGACGGGGGCGGCGCCACGGGCCGCGAGCGATCGGCGCTCACGATCGACGCCCGGCTCGGGTACGGGGTCGCGCGGCGCGTGGCCCTCCTGGCCGCCGCGACCTCGTCGTTCGGGGCCGTGCGGGCGTCGCCGCATGGGACTGTTCGCGCCGACGACGTAGGCTTCGAGGCGGGGCTAGCGGCCGGCCTTCAGCCTCTAAGCGACCGTCGTGGGCTGCGATTCGAAGGAGGGCTCGCGATTCTGCGGATGTCCTTCGTCGCGAGCCCCGCGCCGGGCGTCGGCGCGCTGTCGTTCACGGACTGGTCGGTGGTCTCGCTCGTTCGCGCGCGCGGGTGGATCTCGCTCGGGCCGAGCCGCATCTCCCTCGCGGGCGGCGTGAGCTACCCGGTCAGAGCGGCTCGCGCCCTCGATGGGGACGTGGTCGTCACGTCGAACGAAGGGGTCACGGCGCTGGCATCGCTGGGAGTCGGTTGGGGGTATTGACGCAGCCGGCAGGCGTTGCGGCCCATGATCCTCGTCACGGCGGATTCGTGAGCCGGTTTCGCGGGCTGAAACTACAGACAGAGGGTGAAGCGCCTCTGCTCATGGCTGGTCTTTTCGCTGCTCCTCGCTGGAGCCTGTTCCAACTCGAGCGCCCCTCAGGGGACCTCGGGAACGGCGGGCCAAGGAGGCGCCGCGCCCCAAGACGGCGGCCCGACCGTCGATGGCGGGGGCGCGGTCGCCCCGTTTAGCGCCGCCGCGCCGGTCACCTACGTCGCCAAGGTGAAGAACATTCTCGTCGGCCTGGCGCCGACCGACGACGAGATTAAGGCCGTCACGGCCGATCCGACGCAGCTCAAGGCGCTCGTTCAGGGCTGGATGAAGCTGCCGGCGTACGCCACGAAGATGAAGAGGTTCTTCGAGCTCGCGTTCCAGCAGACCCAGGTGAGCGAGACCGACTTCGACGACCAGACCTTTCCGAAGCGTATCGACATCAACGCGACGACGACGCCTCTCATCGTGCAGAACGCCCAGCAGAGCTTCGCCCGCACGATGCTCGAGCTCGCGACCGAGGGACGTCCCTTCACCGACGCGACGACGACGAACAAGGTCATGATGACGACGGCGCTCAAGGAGCTGTACGCGTTCCTCGACGTCTGGCAGGTGGCCGACGACGGCACCGTCACCGACCTCTTCCGCAAGGCGCACCCGAAGCAAGCGATTACCGTCGAGGCCTCGGCCGGGCCCATTCCGATCGCCCAGACGCTCGATCCGACAAGCCCGAACTACATGCACTGGTACGACCCCGATGTCGCGACCCACGACATGAACGTCGCGGGCTGCACCGTCGACCCCCTCGTCTACGACCCGCCGAGCGCGGCGACGCTTCACACCTTGCTCTACGGCGGGCTCGACGGACACAAGAACCCGACAGCGGGCGGGCTCAACTGTCCGCCTTCGGGCGGGTCCGCAATGGCCCCTCAGCTCGACGCGACCAAGGACTTCAGCGACTGGACTCTCGTCACCATTCGTCCTCCCACGGGGACCGAGGCGACGTCGCCATTTTACGACCTGCCGTCGCTGCGCGCCGCGACCGAGCTCGTGCTGTCGACCCCGCGCTCGGGGTTCTTCAGCACGCCGGCGTTCTTCGCGAACTGGCAGACGAACAAGAGCAACCAGATGCGCGTCACCATGAACCAGACGCTCATCGTCGCGCTCGGCGCGCAGGTCGACGGCTCGATGCTGACGGTACCGCCGTCGACGCCTGGCCTCGACGCCGCGCACGCGACCTCGGCCGCTTGCGTCGCGTGCCACCAGGAGCTCGATCCCCTGCGCTCCATCTTCTCGGCGACCTTCTCTTGGAACTACCACGCGCAGGACGACGCGACGTTCGCCGCCCAGAAGGGGATGTTCGCCTTCGGCGGCGTCATCAAGCCGGTCACGAGCCTCTCGGACCTCGGCGGCACGCTGGCGACGCACCCGCTGTTCGCGCAGGCGTGGGTGCAGAAGCTCTGCACCTACGCGAATTCCGCGCCTTGTGTGACGACTGATCCGGAGTTCCTGCGCGTTGTCATGAGCTTCCAGGCGAGCGGTTACTCATGGAGCGGCCTCGTCTCCGAGCTGATGTCGTCGCCCCTCGTGACGAACGCCTCGCCCACGGCGACGGTCCTGACGAACGGGGAGGTGGTCGCCGTCTCGCGGCGCGACCACCTCTGTGCCGCGCTGAACGCGCGGCTGGGGTTCGATGACGTCTGCGGCCTCGACGCCGTAACGCGCAAGCAGGAGCAAGCGCCGATCGCCCAGATCTCGTCGGGGCTGCCCTCCGACGGCTACGGGCGCGGCGCTGTCATGCCGGTGCTCCCGAACGATCCGACGCTCTTCTACCGGGCTGGCACCGAGAACATCTGCACGACGGTCGCCGCGGCGGTGATCGACGTGCCCACGGCGAAGCAGACCCCCGGCGTCACGCAGTGGTCGAGCGGGAAACCCGACGCCGCGATTGCCGACTTCATCGCCGTCGTCATGGGGCTCGTGCCGTCCGATCCGCGCGCCGCGCCGGCGACGACGCTGCTCACCCAACACTTCGCGACCGCCATGAGCCAGGGCGCGACGGCATCCAACGCGCTCAAGTCGACCTTCATCACGGCCTGCCTCGCCCCCTCGGCGGTTTCGATCGGCCTCTAGGAGAACGGACGATGCTGACCCGACGCCAAGCACTGCTCTCGACCCTCTTCGGGACCGGATACGTCGGTCTGCGCTCTCTCGCGACGGGGCTGCCGGCCGCGTTCCTGCTCGACCCGCGACGCGCGCTCGCCGCCAACCCGACCCCGACGTGCGCTGCCCAGGGCAAGGCGCAATATTTCATTTTCAACACCTGCGGCTCTGGCGATCCCATCAATGCCAACGTGCCGGGCACGTACGATGATCCGATGATCGTCCATAGCGCGGATCCGTCGATGGCACCGACGAAGCTGTCGCTGCGCGGCCAGTCGTACACGGCGGCCGCGCCGTGGGCCGGGCTGCCGCAAGCCGTCCTCGATCGGACGACCTTCTGGCACATGATGACCAACACGCCCGTGCACCCCAAGGAGCCCGACGTGCTCAAGCTCATGGGCGCGACGTACGGCGGAGAGATGCTGCCCTCGCTGCTCGCGAAGCACATGGCCCCGTGCCTCGGCACGATCCAGTCGCAGCCGCTCACGATTGGCGCGACGTCACCCGCCGAGGGTCTGTCCTTCGGCGGCGCCGCGCTTCCCATCATCCCGGCGCCCGCGCTCAAGGCGACGCTCACGAGCGCCGCCGGCCCGCTCACCGACCTGCAAAAGCTGCGCGATCAGACGCTCGCGCAGCTCTACGACCTCTACAAGCACACAGCCACCCCCGCGCAGGCGACTTACATCGACTCTCTCGTGACGTCCCAAACCGAGGTCCGCAGCATCAACCAGTCCCTCCTCAACGCGCTGTCCTCGATCAAGGACAACTCCGCCACCTCCCAAATGGTCGCCGCGATGACGCTCATTCAGATGAAGGTCTCCCCCGTGATCTCCGTGCACATCCCCTTCGGCGGCGACAACCACCGCGACATCGGCCTCGCCGCCGAGACGACACAGACGGTGGCGGGCGTCGCGACGATCGCCTCGCTCATGAGCCAGCTCGCGAGCGCGAAGCTCGCCGACGCAGTGACCTTCACGACGCTCAACGTCTTCGGTCGCACGCTCGGGGTGGGGAACGACAACGGCCGCCAGCACAACGAGAACCATCAGGTGTCCGTGACGATCGGCAAGCCGTTCTTGGGGGGCGTCATCGGCGGCGTCGGGCCGGCGATGAAGGACTTTGGCGCGCTGGCGATCGACTCAAAGACCGGGAAGGGCGGCGCGAGCGGCGACGTGCCAGCGCTCCAGACCCTTCCGTCGTTCGGCCGGACGTTGCTGACCTCCGTCGGCGTCGACAAGGCGACCATCGACGCCGAAATCATCGGCGGCACAACGATCGGTGCGGCTCTAGCCTGAGGCTATCGAGATTATCGCGCAAGCCAGGAGGGTGCCCATGAATCGGTCCTTGAGA
>DATKFB010000203.1:0-9600 GCA_035544435.1 Polyangia bacterium | reverse complement strand
GCGCGAGTGCATCGGTCCCATCAGGCGGTTGCTCGAGCACGTGCGCGGAAAGGGCTTTCGCATCATCCACACGCGCGAGGGGCACCGCCCCGATCTGTCGGACCTGCCGGCCAACAAGCGCTGGCGCTCGCGTCAGACCTGGGACAACAAGGACATGGGCATCGGCGATCTCGGTCCCAAGGGCCGCATCCTCGTGCGCGGCGAGCCCGGCTGGCAGATCATCCCCGAGCTCGCGCCCGCCGACGGCGAGATCGTCATCGACAAGCCCGGCAAGGGCTCGTTCTGCGCGACGGACCTCGACCTCGTCCTGCGCCAGCAAGGGATCGCCAACCTCGTGCTCACGGGCATCACGACCGACGTCTGCGTCCACACGACGATGCGCGAGGCCAACGATCGCGGCTACGAGTGCCTGCTCCTCGAGGACTGCTGCCGCGCGACCGACGCCGGCAACCACGCCGCCGCGCTCAAGATGATCAAGATGCAGAACGGGGTTTTCGGCGCCGTGACGCGCTCTCGCTCTTTCATCGAGGCGCTCGCATGACGCCCGCCCAGGAGGCGCTGTCGTGAGCACGCGACCGCTCGCCATCGATGCGTCCTTGCTCACGAAGCGCTTCGGCTCGTTCACGGCGCTCGACGGCGTCTCGCTCAAGCTCACCGCGGGCAGCGTGCACGCGTTGCTCGGCGAGAATGGCGCCGGCAAGAGCACGCTCGTCAAGTGCATCATGGGCTACTACCAGGCCGACGAGGGCCGCGTCATGGTCGACGGGAAGACCACCACGATCGCGAGCCCGCGCGACGCCGCTGCGCTCGGCGTCGGCATGGTCTACCAGCACTTCACGCTCGTCGACAACATGACGGTCGCCGAGAACCTCGTGCTCGCGCGCCGCGACCACCCGTTCGTCTTCGACTGGGCGGCCGAGACGAAGGGCGTCGCCGCCTTCATGGCGCGCATGCCGTTCCGCCTCGATCCGACGCTCCCCGTGCGCACGCTCGCCGCGGGCCAGAAGCAGAAGCTCGAGATCTTGAAGCAGCTCTACCTCGGCAGCCATATCGTGATCCTCGACGAGCCCACGTCCGTGCTCACGCCCGACGAGGCCGACGAGGTGCTGGGGCTCCTGCGCGGCATGACCCGGCGCGAGGGCACCGACCCGCTCACCGTCCTCATGATCTCCCACAAGTTTCGCGAGGTCATGAAGTTCGCCGACGAGGTCACGGTGCTCCGGCGCGGCAAGCTCGTGGGCGGCGGGCGCGTGGCCGACCTCACGCCCGAAGCGATGGCGCGCATGATGGTGGGCGACGAGCCGCCCAAGGCCAACCAGGACCGCGTCGCGCGGGAAGCGGGCCAGGCCGTGCTCGAGGTGCACGGGCTGCACGCCGACGACGATCTCGGGACGCCGGCCGTCGAGGGCTTCACGCTCAGCGTGCGCGCCGGCGAGATCGTCGGCATCGCGGGCGTCTCGGGGAACGGCCAAGAGGAGCTCGTCGAGGTGCTGGCCGGCCAGCGCCTGCCGCGCGCCGGGCGCATCGTCGTCAACGGGGCGCGCTACCGCGCGAGCCGCGACGACATGCGCACCCAGCGCGTGCGCTGCCTGCCCGACGAACCGCTGCGCAACGCCTGCGTGGGCGCCATGTCCGTCGCCGAAAACATCGGCTTTCGCCGCTTCGATCGCCAGCCGTTCGCGTTCGCGCGAGCGCTCGTGAGCGGTCGCGCGCTGCGCAAGAACGCGCGCATGCTCATCGCCGAGTACGGCATCCGCACGCCCGGCCCCGACGCCACGATCGGCAGCCTCTCGGGCGGCAACGTCCAGCGCGCCGTGCTCGCGCGCGAGCTGCACGAGGACGTCTCGCTGCTCATCGCCTCGAACCCGTGTTTCGGCCTCGACTTCGCGGCCGTCGCCGAGATCCGCTCGCGCATCCTCGAGGCCCGCAACCGCGGCACGGCCGTGCTGCTCATCAGCGCCGACCTCGACGAGATTTTCGCGCTCTCGGACCGCGTCGTCGTCATGAGCGAGGGCCGCGCCGTCCACGAGGTCGGCATCGCCGACGCCGACCTCGGCGCCATTGGACGCCACATGGCGGGACACGCGGCGTGAATGGACGGCGCGTCGTCCTCCCCGATCTCGTCAGCCGAGCCAAGGAGCCTGAGTTTCCATGGATACGCCTGCGACCCGGCATCGACATGCATCGCATCTACGGCGACGGCATTGCGGGGCCAAGCGCGGCGCTCTTGCGCTACGCTCCGGGAGCGACGCTGTCCCACCACGCGCACCCCGGCTATGAGCACATCACGATCCTCGAAGGCTCTCAGGTCGATGAGCACGGCACCTATCGCGCGCCTTGTTTCATCGTCAACCCGCCCGGCTCCAGCCACAGCGTCAGCAGCCCCGACGGTTGTCTCGCCCTCGTCATCTGGCAGGAGCCCGTCGTCTTCGGTCACGGCTGACGCGGGCGCCGACGAGGCGCCGGGCTGGCGGGCGCGCCTCGAGCTCGGCTTCGTCCTGGCGGGCGGCGGCGCCACGGCCCTCGCCCATCGGCGGCATATGGGTCCGCTCGCCGTCCAGCGAACGTTCTTCCCCGAGGGCCCGAGCGTCTGTCACGTCTACGTCCTACACCCGCCGGGCGGCATCGTGGGCGGCGATCGCCTGCGCCTCGAGGCCCACGTCGCGGGCGGCGCGCACGCGCTGCTCACAACGCCGGCCGCCACGAAGGTCTACCGCACGGCGGGGCCGGCGGCCGCCCAGCAGAGCGAGCTCGCCGTCGCGCGCGGCGGCGTCCTCGAGTGGCTGCCGCAGGAGACGATCCTCTACGACGGCGCGGACGTGTCGCTCGCGACGCGCGTGCGGCTCGAGTGCGGCGCGCGCTTCCTCGGCCTCGACGTGCTGTGCTTCGGCCTGCCGGCACGCGGCCAAGGCTTCGCGCACGGGCGCTGCCGCCAGGTCATCGACGTGTGGCGCGACGACCGGCCGCTCGTGCTTGAGCGCGGCCGCTTCGACGGCGAGGCCGCCGTCCACGGCGCGCGCTGGGGCTTGGCCGACGCGCCCGTGCTCGGGACGTTCATCGCGGCGCCCGCACCTCCCGCGAGCGCCGACGTGCTCGCCTCCATCCGCGCGCGCGCGCGCGAGCTTGGCGCGGGCGAGCTCGGGTCGGCGACGCTGCTGGGCGCGGGCGACGCGCTCGTCTGCCGTTACGTCGGCGCATCGGCCGAGCGCGCGAGCGCCTTTCTGCGCGGCGCGTGGGCGGACGCGCGCCCCGCGCTGCTCGGCCGCCCACCCGTCCCCCCCCGCGTCTGGGCTACCTGAGAGGACGTGATGGAGCTCACCCCGCGCGAAAAGGACAAGTTGTTGCTCTTCACGGCAGCCCTCGTCGCCGAGCGGCGACGCGCGCGCGGCCTCAAGCTGAACTACCCCGAGGCGATCGCCCTCATCTCGGCGGAGATCCTCGAGGGCGCGCGCGACGGGCGCACGGTGGCCGAGCTCATGGCGATGGGCACGCGCGTGCTGCGCGCCGACGAGGTCATGGACGGCGTCGCCGAGCTCGTCACCGAGGTCCAGGTCGAGGCCACCTTCCCCGACGGCACGAAGCTCGTGACGGTGCACAACCCCATCCCGCTGGGCGCGCCCGCCGGCTTCGGTGCCGTGCTGCCGGCCGACGGCACGCTCGCGCTCAACGCCGGTCGCGCGACCGTCACGCTCGAGGTCGCGAACACCGGTGACCGGCCCATCCAGGTCGGCTCGCACTACCACTTCGCCGAGACCAACCCGGCGCTGCGCTTCGACCGCGCGAGCGCGCGCGGATATCGACTAGAAATCCCCGCGGGGACGGCCGTGCGCTTCGAGCCCGGACAGACGCGCACGGTGGACCTCGTCGCCTACGCCGGCGAGCGCGTCGTGCAGGGCTTCCGCGGCGAGGTCATGGGCGCGCTCGACGCCGGCGCCGGCAGCTCGGACGGAAAGCCGTGAAGGACCTCTCATGAAGGACATCTCCCGCCGCGCCTACGCCGAGATGTACGGGCCCACCGTGGGTGACCGCGTCCGCCTCGGCGACACCGACCTCGTCATCCAGATCGAGCGCGACCACACCGTCTACGGCGAGGAGGTGAAGTTCGGCGGCGGTAAGGTCATCCGCGACGGCATGGGCCAGAGCCAGCGTACCGGCGCCGACGTCGCCGACACGGTCATCACGAACGCCGTCATCGTCGACGCGATGGGCATCATCAAGGCCGATGTCGGCCTCAAGGACGGGCGCATCGCCGGCATCGGCAAGGCGGGCAACCCCGACGTGCAGCCCGGCGTCGACGTCATCATCGGGCCCGGCACGGAGATCATCGCGGGCGAAGGGTGCCTGCTCACGGCGGGCGGCATTGACACCCACATCCACTTCATCTCGCCGCAGCAGTGCGAAGAAGCGCTCTGCTCGGGCGTGACGACGATGATCGGCGGCGGCACGGGGCCGGCCGCGGGCACGAACGCCACGACCTGCTCGCCCGGGCCCTGGAACGTCGCGCGCATGCTGCAGGCGGCGGACGCGCTGCCGCTCAACCTGGGCTTCCTCGGCAAGGGCAACGCGAGCCGGCCCGAGGCGCTCGCCGAGCAGGTGCTCGCCGGCTGCCTCGGCCTCAAGCTGCACGAGGACTGGGGCACGACGCCCGCCGCCATCGACTGCTGCCTCTCGGTCGCCGAGCAGTACGACGTCCAGGTCGCCATTCACACCGACACGCTCAACGAATCGGGGTTCGTCGAGGACACGCTGGCGGCGTTCAAGGGACGCGCGATCCACACGTACCACACCGAGGGCGCGGGCGGCGGCCACGCCCCCGACATCATCAAGGCCTGCGGCGTGCCGCACGTGCTCCCCTCGTCGACGAACCCGACGCGCCCCTACACCATCAACACGATCGACGAGCACCTCGACATGCTCATGGTCTGCCACCACCTCGACCCGGGGATCGCCGAGGACGTCGCCTTCGCCGAGTCGCGCATTCGCCGCGAGACCATCGCCGCCGAGGACATCCTGCACGACCTCGGCGCCTTCAGCATGCTGTCCTCCGACTCGCAGGCCATGGGCCGCGTCGGCGAGGTCATCACTCGCACCTGGCAGACCGCACACAAGATGAAGCAGCAGCGCGGCGCGCTGCCCGAGGACGCGTCCGCGGGCGGCGGCCACGACAACTTTCGCGTCAAGCGCTACGTCGCGAAGTACACGATCAACCCCGCGCTCACACACGGCATCGCGCACGAGGTGGGCTCGGTCGCCGTCGGCAAGCTCGCCGATCTCGTGCTGTGGCGCCCGGCCTTCTTCGGCGCGAAGCCCAGCCTCATCATCAAGGGCGGCCTCATCGTGTACGCGCCCATGGGAGATCCCAACGCCTCGATCCCCACGCCGCAGCCCGTGCACTTCCGCCCGATGTTCGGCGCGCTCGGTGGCGCGCGCCACGCGACGAGCGTGACGTTCGTGTCGCGCGCGGGCCTCGAGGCCGGGCTTGGCGCGCGCCTCGGCTTGCGCAAGCGCCTCGACGCCGTGCGCGGCACGCGCACCGTGCGCAAGCGCGACATGGTGTGGAACGACGCCCTCCCGACGATGGAGGTCGATCCGCAGACGTACGAGGTCCGCGCCGACGGCCAGCTCCTCACGTGCGAGCCCGCCACCGTGCTGCCGCTCGCGCAACGCTATTTTCTGTTTTGAGGAGACGACGATGCTGCATCTGCGCGAGCTCATCCACGCGGGGCGACCGAGCGACCCCACGGCCACGGCCACGCTCTCGCTCGACGAGCGCCGGCGCAGCCGCCTTCGTGTCGCGCTTGACGACGGCCGCGAGGCGGCCGTGCTCCTGCCGCGCGGGAGCGCGCTGCGCGACGGCGATCTGCTGCGCGCCGACGAAGGCGACGTCGTCGTCGTGCGCGCGGCGGCGGAGTCCCTCTCGGTGGCGCGCACGTCCGATCCGCACCTGCTGCTGCGGGGGGCCTACCACCTCGGCAACCGCCACGTGCCCGTCGAGCTCGGCGACGGCTGGCTCGCCTACGAGCACGATCACGTCCTAGACGACATGGTACGCGGGCTCGGTCTCACCGTCGAGGCGCGGCGCGCGCCCTTCGAGCCCGAGGGTGGCGCCTTTCGGCACGACGGCCCACTTCACGCCCACACGCACCCGCACACCCACGAGCACGCCCACGACCACACCCCCGCGCACGATCACGATCAGGCGCCCGCCGGAGGGTCGCATCGACACTCTTGAGCTGCTCGCCGGGGGACCGCTCCTGCGCCTGTTGCACCTGTGCAGCCCCGCGCTGCCCATCGGGGCGTTCGCTTATTCGCAGGGCCTCGAGCCCGCGACGAGCGCGGGCTGGGTGCACGACGAGGACAGCGCCCGCCTCTGGATCACGGGCCTCCTCGAGAGCCAGCTCGCGACGCTCGACCTGCCGATTCTCGCCCGCCTCTACGGCGCCTGGGGCGAGGGGTCAGGACCGAGCAACGCCGCCCCACCGCCAGCCGTCGCCAGCTGGAGCGCCGTCCTGCTCGCCTCGCGCCCCTCGGCCGAGCTGCAGACCGAGGAGCGCCACCTCGGCGCCGGCCTGGCCCGCGTCCTCGCCGAGCTGGGGCTGTCCGAGGCCACGGCCTGCGCGACGCGCACCGACCTCACCTACGCGGCCATGTTCGCGCTCGCGGCGCGACGCTTCGACGTGCCGCTCGCCGCCGCCGCGCAGGGCTTCGCCTTCACCTGGGCCGAGACGCAGATCAGCGCCGCCGTGCGCCTCGTCCCGCTCGGCCAGAGCGCCGGCCAGCGAATCCTCGCGGTCGCCGCCGCCAAGATCCCCGCCGTCGCGACGCGCGCCCTCGCGCTCGAGGCCGACGAGATCGGCGCCGCATCTCCGCGCCTCGGCGTGGCGAGCGCCTGGCACGAGACGCAGTACTCGCGACTTTTCCGATCCTGACGACACGAGGAGCAGCACCCATGAACGCACGCACACCCCCCGCTCACCCCTTGCGCCTCGGCGTCGCGGGCCCTGTCGGCTCGGGAAAGACGGCGCTCGTCGACGCGCTCTGCAAGCGCCTGCGCGACGAGTTCAACATCGCCGTCGTCACCAACGACATCTACACGAAGGAGGACGCCGAGTTCCTCACGCGCAGCGGCGCGCTGGCCGCCGAGCGCATCGTCGGCGTCGAGACCGGCGGCTGTCCCCACACCGCCATCCGCGAGGACGCCTCGATCAACCTCGAGGCCGTCGACGCGCTCGCGGCGCGTCACCCCGGCCTCGACATGATCGTCATCGAGAGCGGAGGCGACAACCTTGCCGCGACCTTCAGCCCCGAGCTCGCCGACTTGACGATCTACGTCATCGACGTCGCCGCCGGCGACAAGATTCCGCGCAAGGGCGGGCCCGGCATCACGAAGTCGGACCTGCTCGTCATCAACAAGACGGACCTCGCGCCCCACGTGGGCGCCTCGCTCGAGGTCATGGACCGCGACGCGCGCAAGATGCGCGGCGAGCGCCCCTTCGTCTTCACGAACCTCAAGACCCGCGAAGGCATCGAGCCCATCGCGGCGTTCGTCGTCCGCCAGGGGCTGCTGCAACCTTAGAGGGACTTTCGGCACGGCGCGGCGGCGCCCGCGAGATCGAAGCCCCCGGCTCAAGGAACTCCGAATAGTTCCGAGGAGAGGGTGAGGGCGACGAGAATCCATGGTGCTGAACGTGCGGCGCGGCCTTCGGGCTTTCCTGGTGCTGGCGGCTCTTCGTTTGGCCCCGTTCGGCTGCGCCTCGCCCGAGGCTTTCCAGGGCAAGCTGATGGAGGCCGGAACGGCCGGCGCCAGCGCCGGAGTGGGCGGACAGGCGGCCGGCGGCGGAGGCGGTGACACGACTCCGTCCGGGCTCGCTGGCACGGCGGGCTTTGACGCCGGCCTTTCGGGCACGGCGGGCCTCGGGGACGCCGGGGGCTCCGGTGTCGGCGGCGCCACGGGTGGAAGTGGGGGCTCCGTCGCCGGACAAGGCGGCAACATCGGCCCCGACGGAGGGACGGCCGGTATGCCGGCGGGCGGTGGCGGCTCGATGGGCGGAGCGGGAGCTCAAGGCGGCGCGGGAGCTCAGGGCGGGGCGGGAGCGGATGGAAGCGCGGGCCAGGCGGGCGCGGGCGGCGCAGGCGGCTCGGGGACGACCGGCACCGGGGGTGGCGCCGGCACGTCCATGGTCAACTATTGCGACCGAGCTCACTGGAGCGAAACCGCCTCCATCAACGCCGGTACCGCCCCCCTGGCGGCTGATGGCGATCTCGTGACCCGCTACACGACGGGTCGGCCGATGATGGCGGGGGATTATTATCAGGTCGACTTTACCGGCACCGTCTACCTGACGGCCGTCACGCTCAACGACAGCCAGACCTCCCCCAGCGACTACGCGGTCAAGTACGACCTCTACAGCTCGCTGGACGGCGCGACCTGGGCCAAGTTCGCCTCGGGCCCTGGCGCCGCGAACTCGACGACCATCTCGTTCACGAAGACCTCGATGCGTTACGTCCGCGTCCAGGTCGCCACGCCAAGCGGGAACACTGGCCTCTTCTTCTCGATCGAAGAGTTTCAGGTCGCGTGCTCGCTATAGGGGCGAGCTCGATCGCCAAGCTGCTTCTGCATGACCCACAGGCCATTTCTGGTTAGCCGTGGCCGGCACGCTCAGCTCGGGAACCCTCCCACGCCTCCGCGATCAACACATCGAAGAGCGGCGAATACTGGGGGACGCGCCGTGCCGCTAGCGGAGGCGTTGACACCGAGCGAGGGCGCCTTCGACGTCGACACCAGCGGGCGCGGGTCCCAGGCCGAGGTCTGGAGCTGGCCGGCGTTCATGCCGGACGAGACGCCGCGATGCGACCCCCGTCCCACACGGAGGCGATGTATGAGTTCGCGGTCGAGTTCAGCTTAATCCAAGCCGCGATCGACTGCTGAGCGTTGGTGGCGGGCAGATTGGCAGTGCCAACCTCGACCTAGTTGCCCGCGCCGACCCTGAAGCCGACAGTGAGCTGGTGCTGCCGAAGTTGATCTTCGGCGGCAGATCACCGGACCATTGGGTGGCGCCGTACAGAGTCCCGTCGCTCGACTTGGCAGAGGCGTCGCGAATGATCGAGCCTTGGGCCTCATCGAAGTTCCAGTAGCCGACGAGATTCGCGCTATTGGCGCTACCGACGTTGGACATGACCTCGATCCAGTCGAGGTCGGGGGCCGCGCGCCCGAGAAGGCCACGGTGTTGCCGGAGCCGACGCGACCGGCGGCTCGGGCAGAAGCGGCGGCTCGGGTGGAAATGGCGGCTCGGGCGGCAAGGGTAGCTCGGGTGGGGCCTGTTCCGGCGTCCCGGCCTACGTCGCGGGAACGAACTATGCAATTGGCGCCCGCGCGCAGAGCGGCGGAAGCCTGCGTCAGTGCCAGTCCGCCTCCTACTACGCGCCGCGGACGGGGCCCGCGTGGACGCAGGCATGGACTCTCGTGAGCTCATGCAACTGATGAGCACGGCACCCCGAGTCCCAAAACGGGGCGTCCTTGGGGACGCCTCGTTCTTTTTTGCGCCAATCGTGTTGTGTGCAGGTTGCTCCCATGAACGCGATTCCGGATCTGTATGCGCC
>DATKFB010000202.1:0-5165 GCA_035544435.1 Polyangia bacterium | reverse complement strand
CCGGCCAGCAACCCCGTCCGACGATGTGCGCGCTTCCCGCGCTTGCGATATCTCGTGGGTGTCCCCGTCGCCCTCGTCGCGCTCGCGGCCGCCATCGCGGGGCGCGCCCTCGGGCGCCGACCTTGACGCCCGCCGAGGCGTCCCGCATCGTTTCGCCACTCACTCGTGGCTGATTCCGTAGAAGGGCGTCGCGGCGCGCGCCGGACCGTGGGCAAGTGGCTGCGGCTCGTCGTCCTCGCGCTCGCCGTCGCCTATCCCGTGGCGCTACTCGTCGTCGCGCTGGCGCTGCGCGGCATCGGTGAACACTGGTGGCTCACAACGGTGGCGCTCTATCTGCCGAGTATCGGGTTCGCGCTGCCGTTGCCGTTCGTCGCGCTGGCGTTGCTGTTCATCCGGCCGCGCCGCTGGCTGCTCACCCAGGCGGCGGCCTTGCTCCTGCTTATCTTTCCCCTCATGGGGTTGAAGCTGTCCGGCCCGCGCGCCCCCACGCACGGCGCCGTCCACCTGCGTGTCATGAGCTGCAACATCGATCTCGGCTCGTCGAGCGCCGCTGAGCTCGTTGCTGCGATCCGATCGGTCGATCCCGACGTCGTCTGTCTGCAAGAGGCGCGCGGCGACGAGGTCCGCCCGCTCGCCGAGAGCCTGCCCGGCTATACCGTCCGCGGCGACGGCCAGCTCATCGTGGCGAGCAAGTACGCCATCACCGACGTCTACACGCCGCCGCGGATTCCGCACGCCGGCGAGACGCACGACCCAAACTTCGTTCGCTACCGGATCGCGGCGCCCGGCGGGCTCGTCGATCTCTACAACATCCACCCGGTCTCGCCCCACAGCTCGTTCGATCGTTTGCGCGGCGAGGGCCTCCTCTACGAGCTCGCCAGCGGCAGGTTCTTCTTCAACCACGAGGGCTTCGCCAAGGTCGCCCGCAACGCCATGTTGCGCCGGCTCCAGGTCGGCGCCGTTGCCGCGCACGCGGCGGCCTCGCCGTACCCCGTCCTCGTCGCGGGCGACACGAACTTGCCTTCCCTGAGCTGGGCGCTCGGACACTCTCTCGGAGGCTATCAAGACGGCTTTGCCGAGGTCGGGCGCGGCTTCGGTTACACATTCCCGGCGCGCAAGAGGCCGGCCTGGCTGCGGCTCGATCGGGTGTTCGCCGACGGGCACTTCCGCTTCCTCTCGTTCTCGCCGCTGCACGTCCACATCTCGAGCCACTACCCTGTGGTCGCCGATCTCGAGCGGACGGACACGGCGGGCGATAGATGACGAGGGCAGTTCGACGGGGCGCGCGAACGAAGTAAACTAGGCCGCCTATGAACGCTGACGCTTCCACGGGTGGTGACGACGAGGTCTTCGTCTTCCCGACGTCGTACTCGCAGCAGAGGCTGTGGTTCTTGGACCAGCTGCAGCCGGGCAGCGGCGCTTACAACGTTCCCACGGCGGCGCGCCTGCAAGGTCCGCTCGACGCAGCCGTGCTCGAGCGCGCCTTCAACGAGGTCGTCGCGCGCCACGAGTCGCTGCGCACGACCTTCGCCTCCGAGGCCGGCGTGCCCGTGCAGGTCGTTGCGCCCGCGCTCTCGATCCCGCTGCCCGTCGAGGATCTGTCGCCGCTGCCGGCCCCGGCGCGCGAGGCGGAGCTCGCGCGCATCCTCGCCGAGGCGGCATCGGCGCCGTTCGATCTCAAGGTGGGTCCGCTCGTGCGGGCCCGGCTCGTGCGCCTGGGCGTGGACGACCACGTGTTACTCGTCAACGCGAGCCACATCGTCGTCGACGGCATCGCGATCTCGATCATCTTCAACGAGCTGTCGGCTCTCTACGCGGCCTTCGCCGCCGGCCGGCCTTCGCCGCTGCCCAAGGTCGCGATCCAGTACGCCGACTATGCCCTGTGGCAAAAGGAATTGCTGCAGGGCCGGGAGCTCGAGCGCCTCGTCAGCTATTGGCGCGAGCGGCTGGGTGGCGAGCTGCCGTCGGCCGAGCTGCCGTCCGACCGCCCGCGGCCGGCGACGCCGAGCGGGCGCGGTCACCGGCTGCGCGCGGCCCTCGCGACGCGCGAGGGCGCCGCCGCGCTCGCGGCGCTCTGCCGCCAGGAGAAGACCACTTCGTTCTCCGGTTTGCTCGCGGCGTTCGCGCTGCTCCTCCAGCGCTACACCGGCCAGGACGACATTCTCGTTGGGTCGCCCTTCGGCAACCGCGGACGCACCGAGATCGAGGAATCGGTCGGCTTTTACGCGGCGACGGTCGTGCTGCGCGTGAGCCTCGGGGGCGATCCCACGTTTCGCGAGCTGCTCGGGCGCGCGCGCGAGGTCATCGCGGGCGCGGCCGCCCACGAGGACGTGCCGTTCGAAAAGATCGTCGAGGTGCTGCGGCCCGCGCGCGACGCCAGCCACAACCCGTTCTTCCAGATCATGATCGGTTACCTCGTGGCGCCCGACACGGCGCTCACGCTGCCGGACGTGACGGTGACGTCCGTCGACGCGCCCCACGCGCACTCGATGTTCGACCTCCTCGCGCAGCTCGAGGAGGCCCGCGACGGTCTCGTGGGCTACTTCACGTACAGCTCCGATCTCTACGACGGGGACACGATCTCCCGCTTCATCGCCAACTTCGCGCACGTCATCGCGGCCGGGGTCGCGCATCCCGACGAGCGGATCTCGCGCCTCCCCGCGATCACGGACGCGGAGCGTCGGCGCGTGCTCACGGAATGGAACGAGACGGCGACGGCCACGCCTCCGAGCTGCATTCACGCCGAATTCGAGCGGCAGGCCGGGCGCACGCCCGGCCAGGTCGCCGTGCGCACGGGCGACGATGCGCTGACCTACGACGAGCTCGACCAGCGCGCGAATCGCCTCGCGCGGCATTTGCGGGAGCTCGGCGTCGGGCCGGACGCGCTCGTCGGGGTCTGCCTGCCGCGCGGCCCGGACCTCGTCGTGACCGTCCTCGCGGTCCTCAAAGCGGGCGGCGCGTACCTTCCGCTCGATCCGGCGTACCCCAAGGCGCGGCTCGCGCAGATGATCGGCGACTCGCGCGTCGGTGTCGTCGTGACGGTCTCCGCGATCGGGGCCGAGCTGCCGCTCGGCGCGGCGCGCGCCCTCTGTCTCGACGCCGAGGCGGGCGTCATCGCCCGCCACCGCACCGACGGCCGGCTGGACGACGACGGCGACGCGAAGGCGCGCGCGCGGCCCGAGAACCTCGCCTACGTCATCTACACCTCCGGCTCGACGGGCACGCCCAAGGGCGTGATGCTCGAGCACCGGCAGGCCTCGAACCTGTTCGCCGGCATGGACGTGCTCGGCGCGAAGCCCGGTGGCGCGAAGCCTGGCGTCTGGCTCGCGGTGACGAGCCTCTCGTTCGACATCTCGGTGCTCGAGCTCCTGTGGACGCTCACGCGCGGCTTCACCGTGATCGTGCAGGCGGAGGAGGACGACAAGGCCCGCGCCTTCGCGGCCGCCGTGTCGGCCTACGGCGTGACGCACTTCCAGTGCACGCCGTCGATGGCGGGTCTGCTCGTCGCCGACGCCGCGGCCCGCGCGGCGCTCGGCGGGCTCGAGGTCATGATCCTGGGTGGCGAGGCGCTGCCCCCCGCGCTCGCGCGCGACCTGCTCGGAGCGCTCGGGGGCGACCTCTTCAACGGGTACGGCCCGACGGAGACAACGATCTATTCGACGACGTTCCAGGTGGATCGCGAAACGCTGTCGCGCGGCGCCTCGCAACCCATCCCGATTGGCCGGCCCCTCGCCAACACGACGCTCTACATCCTCGACGCCCACCGCGAGCCGGTGCCCATCGGCGTCCCGGGCGAGCTGTACATCGGGGGCGCGGGTGTCGCGCGCGGATACCTGCGGCATCCGGAGCTCACGGCCGAGCGGTTCGTGGAGAGCCCGTTCGGAGCGGGCCGGCTCTACCGCACGGGCGATCTCTGTCGCTATCTCGGCGACGGCCGCGTCGAGTTCCTCGGGCGCCTCGATCACCAGGTCAAGATCCGCGGCCACCGCGTCGAGCTCGGCGAGGTCGAGCTCGTCCTGCGCGAGGTCTCGGGCGCTCGCGATGCGGTCGTCGTCGCGCGGCCCGGTGAATCGGGCCAGCCGGGCGATCAGCGCCTCGTCGCGTACCTCGCGGGCGCCGTGCCCGCGGCCGCGGACCTGCGCCGGATGTTGCGCGAGCGGCTCCCGGAGCCGATGGTCCCGAGCGCCTTCGTCACGCTCGAGCGGCTGCCGCTGACGCCGAACGGCAAGGTCGATCGCAAGGCGCTGCCGGCGCCCCAGGGCGTCGCCGTCCGAGGCGGCGGCGGAGCCGGCGCGGGCTCCGTCGAGGGCCTCGCCGACGGCGGCGTCGACAGCTTCGTGGCCCCGCGCACGCCGACCGAGCAGGCCATCGCCGAGATCTGGCAGCAGGTGCTGGGTGTGCCCCGCGTGTCGATCTACGACAACTTCTTCGATTTGGGCGGGCACTCGCTCCTGTCGACGCAGGTCGTGCACCACATCGAGCAGCGGCTGAAGAAACGCCTCAGCGTCGCCGAGCTCATTCTCCAGAACCTCGCCCAGGTCGCCACGAAGTGCGATCAGGCGCGCGGCCTCGACGCGCGCTAGGCGCGCGGGGTCTTCGGGGCGCTCTAGCGCATGATCTCGAAGGAGTGAGGTCGTGCCGGCTTTCTACTTCGGCGAACCAGCGCGCTCGCTGTTCGGGGTCTGGCACGAGCCGCCGCGGGCCGCGGCCGCGCCGCGCGCCCTCGTCGTGTGCGCGCCCCTGTGGCAAGAGGCCATCCGCGCGCACCGCGTGCTCCGCCAGCTGGCCGTGCGCCTCGCCAAGGAAGGCTTCTCCGTGCTGAGGTTCGACTACTCGGGGGCGGGCGACTCGGCGGGCGCCACCGAGCACGGCGACGTCGACGTGTGGCTCGGCGACGTCGCCGCGGCCGTCGAGGAGGCCAGGCGCGGCAAGGGCGTCGCGCACGTCACGCTGCTCGGGCTTCGCTTCGGCGCGACGCTCGCCACGCTCACGGCCGCGCGGCGCGAGGACGTCGGCCGCCTCGTGCTCTGGGAGCCGGTCGTCGAGGGAGCGAGGTACCTCGAGGCGGGCTTTGCGGCTCAACGCGCCTGGCGGGACTCCTACGCCACTTGGCGCCGGCTTCCGCCCGCAGAGGTCTCCGACGGGGGCGACGAGATCCTGGGCTT
>DATKFB010000201.1:0-10847 GCA_035544435.1 Polyangia bacterium | reverse complement strand
CTCGTCGCGTCGAACAGGCCGAAGCCTCCGACCTTCTCGATGCCGACGAGCATGACGGTGAGGCCGATGACCGGCGTCGCGAGCACCTGGATGATCGACGTCGCGTAGATGGCCCACACGAACAGAGGCAGGCGCATCCAGCCGATCCCCGGCGCGCGCAAGGTGTGGGTCGTCACGATGAAGTTCAGACCGGTGAGGATCGACGAGAACCCCAAGATGAAGACGCCCAGCAGGACCGGGAACAGCGTCTCGGGCGTCGACGTGCTGTAGGGCGCGTAGAACGTCCAGCCCGTGTCGGCGCCGCCCATGATCATGCCGGCGACGGCCAAGGTCGCGCCCGTCCAGTAGAGGTACAGCGACAGCAGGTTGAGCCGCGGGAACGCCACGTCCTTGGCGCCGAGCATGAGCGGCAAGCAGAAGTTGCCGAACACGCCCGGGATGGCCGGGATCATGAACAAGAAGATCATGACAACGCCGTGCAGCGTGAACATGCGGTTGTACATGTTGGCGCCCATGATCGTCGGATCGGGCGTGAGGAGCTCGATGCGCAGCGCCATCGCGAAGATGCCGCCCAGCAAGAACGCCAGCAACACCGACACGAGGTACATGATCCCGATGCGCTTGTGATCGACGGTCGTGAGCCACGACCACACGCCACGGTCGTGGTTGAGGTAGTTCACGACCGGCGAGGCCGGTTCGCCGCTATCGAGGTCTGTGGGCTGGCTCATAGACCGCTTCCTTCGAGGGCACGGGCTCGAGGCTCGTGCTGCGCAGTGACTTGATGAATTCGACGAGGGCCGCGGCCTCGGGCGCGGCGAGCCGGCCCTTGAAGGTCGGCATGACGGGCTTGTAGCCCTTCACGATCTTCGCGCGCGGATCGATCATCGAGTCGGTGAGGTAGGCCTCATCGGCGACGACCTGCTCGCCCGTCTCGAGCGTCTCGCGGCGGCGGTAGAGGTCGAGCCACGTCGGGCCGATGTGCGGCTCGCCCGTGACCGAGTGGCACTTGAGGCAGCCCTGCGCCATGGCGATCTTCTTGCCGTACTCGACGAGCGTCCCGTGGAAGCCCGGTCCGTCGTCCCCGCCCGTGTCGACGCGATCGGCGAGCCCCCGCTTCTGGTCGAGCATCCACTCGTCGTACTCGGGCCCCGGCATGACGACGATCTCGCCCCACATCTGGGAGTGCCAGGTGCCGCAGTACTGCGAGCACAGGATCTGGTAGCGGCCGGGCTTCGTCGCCTCGAACCACGTCTCCGTGTAGCGCCCCGGCAGCACGTCCTGCTTGATGCGGAAATCGGGGACATAGAACGAGTGGATGACGTCGCGGCTCGTCATGAGCAGCCGCACGGGCCGGTTCGCGGGCACGTGCAGCGTGCCGATGGCGTTGGGCCCGCCGCCCGAATAGGCGAACTTCCACATCCACTTCTTGGCCATGACGTAGATGTCGGTCGTGTTGCTGGGCGGCGTCGTATACCAGACGTAGTCCTTGAAGCCCTGCACGAACCAAAGCAGGAAGAAGAACAGCGGCACGCCGATGACGCCGAGCTCGAACCTCACGCTCGGGTTGACGACGGGCGTCGAGGCCTCGGGGCCGCGCTCGCGGAACTTGAAGAAGAACCCGAACGCCAGCAGACCCGTCGCCACGGAGGCGATCATCGTCACGGTGATGACGAAGTAGTGCAGGTGGTCGACGGACGTCGCGAACGTCGACGCCTGGTCGGGCAGGAACAGGAGGCGCCGCATGAGCTCGTTCATGCCACCCTCTTTTGTTCCAGGGCCCGGGCGTTCCGCATCGTGATCTCCTTGCGCCAGAGCACGCCCATGAGCGTCGCCAGCGCCACGAAGACGAGGCCCGCGCCGATGCGCATGAACGCGAACACGAACGGCGCGTACTTTCGGGTCACGGGGTCGTACTTGTAACAGGCCAGCATGACCTTATCGAACGACGTGCCGACGCGCCCGTCGCCAGCCTCGACGACGGCGAGGCGGAAGTCGCGCGCCGAGTACTCGACGCCGTAGAGGTAACGCGCGATGATCCCGCCGGGCGAAATGAGAAACGCCGCGGCCTCGTGCGCGTACTGCTTGCTTTGCGGGTCGTACTTGTACTTGAAGCCCACGGACTCGGCCAGCGCGTGCGCGGCCGCGCCGCCGTCCTTCGTCGACAACCAGAACGGCCAGACGTCGGCGCCATTGGCCGCGGCGCCGCCCGGTTGCGCACGAACCGAATCCACGATGCGCTTCTGCGTGGCCGTCGCGAGGGCGACGTCCTCGGCCGGATCGATGCTGACGTCGACGGCCAGGAGGTCACGCCCGAGCACGAGCCCGGTCTCCTTGATGGCCTTGACGAGGCCGTCGAGGACGAGGCTGCACAGCATCGGGCAGCGATGGTAACCGAGCGTCACGAGCACCGGCTTGTCCGCCGCCGTGAGGGCGTCGAGCGAGACGGTCTTGCCCGCCAGATCGGTGAAGGTCAGGTGCGACGGCACCCGATCGCCGAGGTGCTCGATGACGTCGATGTCTTGCAGCGCCGTGAGCGGCTGCTCGCTGCCCGCGGGGAAGGCCAGCGGAAGCTTCTCGGCGCGCGCTTCGGCGGCGCCCAGCAGCACGAACAACGTCGATGACGCGAGCGCGAGCGGCGCGAGGCGAGATCGCGGCTTCATTGCGGCGCTCCCGCGGGCATGGCGCCGCCCGCGACCTTGTCCATGGCCGCCTGGATGGGAATGCGGACGACGCCTTTGGTCTTGTCGACCCAGCCGTAGTGCTCGAGCTGCATCTTGCGGTCCTGGCGCCACTTCGGCAGGCGCTTGTCCGACGAAAACGGCACCTGGTCGACGATGCCGATCTCGGTGCGCTTCGTGTCGAACGCCCTTGCCCGACCGGCCTTGGCTTGGGCGTCGTTTACGGCGCCGTGCCAGATCATCACCGCCCACCAGATCGAGAGCGCGAAGATCACCAGCGACCCCACGCCCACGCCGATGACCTTGCGATAGTTGACCGCGTCGACGCTGTTCGAGTCGTGCTCGCCCGCGTGGCCGGCGTCGGTGTGTCTCGTCTGCCCGCTCATTGTGGCTGCCTGAACCGGAGAGAATCGGCGAGATAGGGATCCTTGATCGGCACGGCGTACTGGCCGCGCAGCCGCGACACGCCGAACGCGACCGAGAGGAGGCCCATGCCGACGACCGACGTGACCGTCGTCCAGTGGAACGACACGCCGTCGGGGCTGAAGGTCGGCATGACGAGCCAGTAGATGTCGACGAGGTGCACGAGGAGGATCCAGAAGGCGACGGCCGCGAGCTTGCGCGGGTCGCGCTTGAGCGAGCGCGAGAGCAGCGCGCCGAACGGCACGAAGAAGTTCCCGATGATGAGGAGAATGCCCAGCGGCTCCCATCCCGTCTTGAAGCGCGTGATGTAGAAGGGCGTCTCCTCGGGCAGGCCCGCGATCCAGATCAGCAAGAGCTGCGAGAACGCGATGTACGTCCAGAAGCAGACGAAAGCCATCATGAGCTTGCCGACGTTGTGCGTGTGGTCGACGTTCACGAACGTGCCCACCGAGTCCTTGCCGCGCGCGTGAGCCGTGATCATCGCCAGCACCGACAGCGCGCTCACGAAGCTGCCCGCGAAGTAGTAGACGCCGAAGACCGTCGAGAACCACGTCGGGCTGAGGCTCATGAGCCAGTCGAAGGCCGCGAAGCTCATGGCGAGGCCGACGAAGGGCAGCGCGCCCGCGCCGACGTTGCGCTGCTTCTGCGTGAGCTGCACGTCGCCGGAGGCGTCCTGCTTCTTCGACCACCCGAACAGCAGGGTGATGACCACCGTGATGGAGAAGATGTAGAAGAACCCGCGCGCGATGAAGAAGCTCGGGTTGAGCCAGGGCCGCTTGTGTTCGAGCAAGCGCAGCGTCTCGACCGAGGTGCCCGCCGCGGGCGCCGCCCAGTTGAAGTAGACGCTCTTGAGCGCGACCGCCAGCGGGATGAAGAGCAGCATGAAGAGCGGCAATGTCGCGCCCATGGCCTCGACGGGCCGCCGCAGCACAACCATCCACTTGGCGCGCGTCGCGTGGAAGATCATGAGCAGGAGGACCGAGGCCATGGCGATGCCGCACCAATAGGCGAACCCCACGAGGTAGGACGCGCCCGCCGCGCGCTGCGACTCGGCGTCACCCATGAAGAGCCCGGCGACGCTCGCGAGCACGAGCAGGAGGCCCACGGCGCCGCCGCCGAGGAGCCACGATCGACCGCCCTGGAAGCGCTCGATCTGAACGGGTGCGAGGGGCGAAGGAGGTGATGCCGCGCTCACGGGTGCTCCTTCTTCGTGTCTTCGTTCGTTGTGCCTTCGTGGGGGAGTGCCGCCGGTGGCGCGTCGAGCTCGGCCCGCTTCTCGGGCGGGACCTGGTCGACCGAAGCCGTTTGCGCGAGCTGCAGCGCGCGGAGGTAGGCGACGACCGCCCAGCGCTCCTGCACGTCGAGCTCGGCCGCGTAGGAGGCCATGAGGCCGAAGCCCTTCGTGGCGACCTCGAACAGGTAGCCCGAAGGCTTCTCGACGTATTTCTGCGCGATGAGGGACGGCGGCGGACGCAGCGACATCTGCGTCGCGACGATGCTGTTGCCGTCGCCGAGCGGGCCGTGGCAGGTCGCGCACGTGATGTCGAAGCGCTTGCGGCCGAGCTCGAGGAACGGCCGCGTCACCGGCAAGGGGATGGCCGTCACGTAGATCGGCAACGGTTCACCGTTCGCCTGCACGGGGCCATCGGGCAGGCGCCCCGTTGTGAGCGGCGCGTTCTGCGTGATGCGCTCGCGCGGCACCGTGCCCTCGGGCGGCGCGTGCATCGACAGCCCGTCGTCGTAGAACGCGCTCTCCTTGTAACGGCCCGCGCGCGGCTGACGGTCGGCCATTGGGTCGAGGATGTTCTCGTCGCAGGCGGCCGCCGAGACGGCCGAGGCGACGGCGACGGCGAGCATGGCGAGTGACCTCCGCGCGCTCATCGCTCGAGTTCCTCGATGATCTCGACGTGCGTCGCGCCCTCGGCCTCGGCGAGGGCCGCAGCCGCGTCGGGGCTCTCGCCCTCGCGGATCTTGATCGAGAGGAAGAAGCCGTCCACCGAGGCCTGCCGGAACGACTCCGACTGAAAGACCGGGTGGTAGGGCTTGGGCAGCCGCGCCAGCGTGAAGAACCCGAAGAACGACGAAGATCCCGCCAGCAGGACCGCGAGCTCGAACGTGATGGGGATGTTGGCGGGCGGGCTGTGCGGCGGCCGGTTGCCGATGTTGATCGGCCAGTCGAGCACGTTCATGAAATAGATCATCGAGTACGCGATGAACGCGCCCGCGATGGCGCCGCCGAGGACGATCGTCGGGATGAGCGGGCGCCCGAGGCCGAGCGCCTTCTCGAGGCCATGGACGGGGTACGGCGTGTGCGTGTCGAGCTCGCCCTGCCCCGCCTCGCGGATCTTGCGCGTCGCCTCGAGCAGCGCGTCCGAGGTCGCGAACTTCGCGAGTACGTAGCGCTCGGGCACGAAGCCCGTATCCTCGTGAGGGATGTGCGCGCCCTGGCTCATCCGTGCGCCCCCGCGCCGCCGCCCACGCTCGCGTGGTGGGCCTCGTGCTCCATCTCGTGGCGGAGCTCCTTGACCTCGGTGATCGCCACGGCCGGCACGAACTTGAGGAACAGCAGGAACAAGGTCGAGAAGAGGCCGATCGTCCCGATGAACAGGCTGATGTCGACCCAGGTCGGCGCGTAGTTCTGCCAGCTCGAGGGCAAGAAGTCGCGGTGGAGCGAGGTGACGACGATGTTGAAGCGCTCACACCACATGCCGACGTTGATGAGGATCGACGCGAACCAGATGACGCCGACGTGCGTGCGCGCCTTCTTGAACCAGAAGATCTGCGGGACGACGCAGTTGCAGAACACCATCGTGAGGAAGATGCCCTGCATCGGGCCGTGCCAGCGCGTCTTGAAGAACTGGCCCTGCTCGTACGGGTTGCCGCTGTACCAGGCGATGAAGTGCTCCATGATGTACCCGTAGGTCACCATCATCCCGGTCGCGAGCATGACCTTGCACATGTTCTCGAGGTGCTTGATCGTGACGACGTGCTTGAGGCCCAGGAACTGGCGGGCCGGGATCATCCACGTCGCGACCATCGCGAAGCCCGAGAACACGGCGCCCGCGACGAAGTAAGGGGGGAAGATCGTCGTGTGCCAGCCCGGGATGACCGAGACGGCGAAGTCGAAGGACACGATCGTGTGAACGGAGAGGACGAGCGGCGTCGAGAGGCCGGCGAGCAGAAGGTAGGACCACTTGTACTCGGACCAGTGGCGCCCCGAGCCGCGCCAGCCGAGGGCGAAGATCCCATAGACGATGCGCTTGGTCCGGCTCTTCGACGAGTCGCGGAGCGAAGCGAGGTCGGGGACGAGGCCGAGGTACCAGAAGAGCAGCGAGATGGTGAAGTACGTCGAGACGGCGAAGACGTCCCACGTGAGCGGGCTCTTGAACTGCGGCCAGATGCCCTGGACGCTCGGGTACGGCATGAGCCAGTACGCCGCGAACCAAGGACGGCCCGTGTGGAGGAGCGGGAAGAGCAACGCGCAGATGACCGCGAACAGCGTCATCGCCTCGGCGAAGCGGTTAATGGACGTGCGCCACTTCTGCTGGAGCAGCAGCAAGATCGCCGAGATCAGCGTCCCGGCGTGCCCGATGCCGATCCACCACACGAAGTTGATGATGCCGAAGGCCCACCCGACGGGGATGTTGTTGCCCCAGGCGCCGATACCTTTGTAGAGCGTGTAGGTGATGCCGATGAGCAGCAGGCCGAGCGCCGACAGCGCGCAGCCGAACAGCATCCACCAGCCGCGGCCCGCGCCGCGCCAGACGTGATTGAGCAGGCTGTCGTTGAGCGACTGATCGGTCTGGGCGCCCTCGATGAGAACGGTCGGCTCGAGCGGGTCGCGAGAGACGTTGGCGGATGACGGCGCGGCTGACATCGCTCAATCCACCTTCGCGAGATCGGGGTTGATGTTGCGCACGCGCGCCAGGTACGCCGTGCGGGGGCGCGTGCCGATCTCGTGCAGCAGATCGTAGCGGCGCGCGTCGGCGTGCATGCGCGTCACCTTGGCGCCCGGATCGTTGAGCGACCCGAACTCGATGGCGCGCGCCGGGCAGCCCTGCTGGCAGGCCGTCTGGAGCTCGCCGTCCTTGATCGTCGTGCCTGCGATTCGCGTGTCGATGCGCTTGCGTTCGATGCGCTGCACGCAGTAGGTGCACTTCTCCATGACGCCGCGCGCGCGCACCGTGACGTCGGGGTTGGTCCCCATCATGCGCGCGGCCGTGTACTCGCTCGTGTAGTCGAGGAAGTTGAAACGCCGCACCTTGTACGGGCAGTTGTTGCTGCAGTAGCGCGTGCCGATGCAGCGGTTGTAGGCCATCTCGTTGAGGCCCTCGTCGCTGTGCACCGTCGCGTTCACGGGGCAGACGTACTCGCAAGGCGCCGTCTCGCACTGCACGCAGCCGAGCGGCTGGTTGATGACCTCGGGATCGGCGATGGGTCCCGAGAAGTAGCGATCGATGCGGATCCACTGCATGTGCCGGCCCTTGCGCACGTTCTCCTTGCCGACGACGGGGATGTTGTTCTCCGCCTGGCAGGCGACGACGCAGGCGTTGCAGCCCGTGCACTTGTTGAGATCGATCGACATGCCCCACTTGTACTGAACGTGGCTGTAGTCGACGGGCTCGTGGATCGTGGGCAGCGGACCGCGGCGCTCCTCGAGCTCCTCGTGGAACTTCGAGCCCTCGTTCAGCACCTCGGCGAGCGTCGCGTCCACTGCTGGCGGCGGCGACGCGCGACCGTCGGGCGACATCGTCCACTGCGTCTGCGTGATCGCGAACTTGTGCTCGTCGCCCGTGCGCGCGAGCTTGAGCCCGCGGTCGTACCAGGGCGCGTCGCTCGTGCGGATCACGCCCGCGTTGAAGCCGACGCCCTTGGCGATGGATTCGCCCGCTCCCTCGCGCCCGTGGCCGAGCGCCACCGTGACGGCGTCGTCGGCGTGGCCGGGCACGATCAGGATCGGACCCTCGACCGAGCGGTCGCGGTACTGCAGCGCGACGACGTCGCCCGTCTCGAAGCCCTGAGCCTTGGCCGTCGCCTCCGAGATCATGACGGCGTTGTCCCAGGTGTGCTTCGTGATCGAGTGCGGCAGCTCCTGCAGCCAGGCGTTGTTGGCGAAGCGCCCGTCGTGCAGGCGCTGGTCGTTCACGAAGCCGAGCTCGAGGCCGTCGGCCTGGGCCGTGAGCGCCGCGAGCTGGGTCCCGATCACCGTGGCGAGCGCTTGCCCGTCGACCGCCGGCACGGTGACGGGCTGCGCGGCCGTCCCCGGGAGCACACCGTCGGCGAGCCATTTCTCCCAGGCCGCGTCGAAGGCCGCGGTCTGGTCACCGGGGCGCTGTCCAAACCAGTAACGGCGCACGAGTTCGTGCGCGGAGACGTCGCCCTCGTCGAGGAACGCCGCGAGCACCTGCGTCTCAGCGAAGGCGCCCCAGAGCGGCGTGATGAGCGGCTGAACGATCGAAACCGTGCCGTCGAGGGCGCGCGCGTCGCCCCACGTCTCGAGCGGGTGCGTCGCGGGAATCATCGTGCCGCAGACGGCGGCCGTCTCGTCCTCGTAGACGCCGTGATAGATCGTCGTCGGTACGCGCTGCAGGAGCTGCCCGAGCTTGAAGTCCACGGGCGCCGTGTAGACGGGGTTCGAGGCCGTGATGACGAGCGTGTCGACGCCGCCCGCCGCGATGTCCTCGACGAGCGCGCCGAGCGCCTTCGGGCCCGACGAGCCGTCGAACGGCGAGAGGAGGTAGGTCACCGTGCTGCCGACGTTGCCGAGCGCGGCGTTGATGGCCGCGGCGAGCGCGTGCACGGCGGCCGGCTGGCGGCGCCCCGCGATGACGACCGACGAGCCGCGGCTGCGCTGCAGGTCGTGCGCGAGCGCCCGGATCCAGCGCTGATCGAAGGTCGCGCTCTTCGGCAGGCCGGCGAGCGGCGCGAGGGCCGGCGTATCGGTCGCGAGCTCGGCCACGAGGGCGGCGGCGAAGCTCGGGATGTCCGTGCCGCGCATCCGCAGCCGGTGGTCGGCCATGGCGCCCGTCCCCGTGAGGGCCGGCTCGACGACGTAGAGGCGGTTCATCTCGGGACCAGGCGCGCGTCGCGCCGCGAAGGCGCGCGTCGCGCGCGGCAGCTCGGGGCCCTCGCCGAGGAAGTCCGCGTCGAGCGATAGGATGACCTTGGCCTTGTCGAGATCGTGGCGCGCGACGAGCGGCTGTCCGAACGCGAGGCGCGGCCCCTCCGCGGCGCCGTCGCTCGTCGTCGACGAGTAGCTCACGAACTTCGCCATGGGGAAGCGCGCGAGGATGCGCCGGCGCAGATCGCCGAGCAGCGGCGACGCGCTCGGCTCGACGAGGAAGCGCAGCCCCGCGCCCTTGTTTGCCTCGAGCCTCTCGGCGCGCGCCTTGGTGTCCTCGAGGAAGACGCGCCAGGCGGTGCTCTCGCCGCCGCGCCGGAGCACCTTGGCGCGATCGTCGTCGTAGAGCCCGAGGACGAGCGCCTGCTCGATGGCCGTCGTCCCGCCGAGCGTCTCCGGGTGATCGGGGTTGCCTTCGATCTTCGTGGGGCGCCCTTCGTGGCTCGTGGCGAGCAGGCCGCTCGCGAAGCCCTCGAGGGCGTACGCCGTCGCGAAGTGGAGCGGGTTGCCGGGGGTGAGCTCCTCGGGCCGGCGCACGAACGGCACGATCTTCTCGTTGGGCTTGCGGCAAGCCGCGCCCACCGTGGCGAGCGCCGTCGACGCGCCCAGCAGCTGCATGAACCCGCGCCGCGAGACCGACCCCTCGGCGAGCTCGTCGGCGCCCGGCGGGAATTCGTTGACGGCGCCGAGCGCGATGGCCTTGGCCGCCTCTCGCTCCTCGATGCTGCGCCAATAGCGCGGCGCCGCTCGAGCGGCGGTCGCGGTCGATGGCCGAGGCGCCTCGGCCGTGACGATCGGGAGCGAGCGCCGCTTTTGGCGGTCCTTCGCGCGCGCTTCCTTGTTGTCGTCGCAGCTCATCGATTCCTCATCGGTGACACGTCGTGCAGCTCGTCCGCGTGTGGACGTGGTTCTCCTCTGCGAGGACCTTGCCCGTCTCCTCGGGATCGCCGTCGGGCTTCCAGTCCATGTTGACGATCTCCGACACGGGGCGGAGGTTCTTCTCCGGGTGCCGGTGGCAGTCGAGGCAGAACCCCATCGTGAGCGGCTCGCCCTTCTCGACGGCGGGCATCAGATCGACGCGCCCATGGCAGCTCACGCAGCCCACGCCCTTGTTGACGTGGATGGCGTGGTTGAAGAAGACGAATTCGGGCACCTTGTTTACGCGCCGCCACTCGATGGGCTTGTTCTCGATGAAGCTCCGGCGCACGGGGTCGAGCAGCGGGCTCTTGTTCCAGATCTGTGAGTGGCAGTTCAGGCAGAGCTGAGTGGGAGGGATGCTCGCGCTCGGCGACTTGTCGACCGTGTTGTGGCAGTAGCGGCAGTCGATGCCCTCGTCGCGCGTGTGGTGCCGGTGGTCGAACTGGATGGGCTGCTCGATGGGATCCTGCATGCCACGCGCGTAGGGCGTGCGCGCGTAGACCATGAGCCCGCCCAAGCCTCCCAACGCTCCCGCCGCCACGACAAACAACGAGATTTGCGCGAGAGTGTTGTGACGTGGGCGAAAGAGGAGACTCATCCTCGTTGGCGCAGCATATAGGCAAAGAGTTGTGTTCGCGTCAAGCAATAGTGACGGCGCGCGCGCTCTGTCTCGTCGAAGATGTCGTCGACCATTTGGACCATGTGGA
>DATKFB010000200.1:0-3259 GCA_035544435.1 Polyangia bacterium | reverse complement strand
CGCTCGAGCCCGCCGTCGCCGCGCGCCGGGCCGCCGCGGCGACGGGCTCTTTCTGGTTGTCGGCGCCCGGCGCCGACGAGGTCACGATCGCGCGCGACGTCGTGGGGGCCGAGCCCGCGCGCGTCGTGCGCGGAGACTCCGTGGCCGCCCTCGAGCGCGCGTGGCTCGAGGAACGGGGACGATGGGGCCCGCTCGAGGGCCGCGGCGCCGCCTCAGGCGGCGCGCCGCCCGGAGTTCCCATCGCCGCCGGCTGGTTGTCTTACGAGCTCGGGCGTCCCTGGATGGGTCTGCCGCCGCGCGCGCCGGACGACGTCGTCGCGCCGTTCGCCCCGCTCGAGTTCCACTTCCACGACGCCGTCTGGATCCGGCCCGTGGGAGGACCCGCGACGATCTTCGCGCGCGACGAGGCGGCGGCGGGCCGGCTCCGCGCGCGCCTCGAGTCGGACGTGCCGCGCGCGCCCGCGGCCGCGCCGCCGGGCGCGCTCACGCCCGATCACGACGCGCGCCTCTACCTCGAGGGCGCCCGGCGCGTGCTCGCCTACCTGGGCGCCGGTGACGCCTACCAGGTGAACCTCGCGCGGCGCGCGTCGGCCCCCTTCGGCGGGGCGGCCGTCGAGCTCGCGGCGGCGTTGCGCGCGCGCGCGCCGGCGCCCCACGCCGCCTTCATCGCGTCGGCCGACGGCGCCGCCGCGCTCGTCGGAAACTCGCCCGAGCGTTTCCTCGCCCTCGACGGTCGCGGGGCCGTCGAGACGCGGCCCATCAAGGGCACCCACGCCGTCTACACGGGGACCCTGGGAGGGTCCCCGAACCCCCTGCCGCTCGCTTCGGCGGGCGAAGTCCGCCTACGCTCGGGGCGTGAGGAGCTGCTCGCGTCGGCGAAGGATCGGGCCGAGCACGTCATGATCGTCGATCTCGAGCGCAACGATCTCGGCCGTGTCTGCCAGACGGGGAGCGTCGGCGTCGAAGGCGTCGCGCGCGTCCTCGACCTGCCCACGGTTCACCACCTCGTGACGACGGTGCGGGGGCGCCTGCGCCCCGAGGTCGGCCTCGCGGAGTTGCTCGCGGCGACGTTTCCGGGCGGCTCGATCACGGGCGCGCCCAAGCGGCGCGCCATGCAGATCATCGACGAGCTCGAGCCCGTCGCGCGCGGACCCTATACGGGCGCCACCGGCTGGCTCGGCGCGGCCGGCGATCTCGATCTGGCGGTCGCGATCCGCACCGCGCTCGTGAGCGGCGGGCGTCTGTCTCTGTCGCTGGGCGGCGGGATCGTCGCCGACTCGACACCTGAAGAGGAGTGGGCCGAGACCGAGGTGAAGGCGCTCGCCTTCGCGCGCCTCTGCGGCGAGTGAGGGTCAGGGGCTGTTCGCGGCGTTCGAGAGCGTGATGCTGAACGAGCCTTTGCACAGCGTGCAGGAATCGTCGCCGACCTCGCCGGCCTCGATGCCACCCGGCTCGTACCCCTCGAAGTCGTAGTGAGCCGTGACGGTGTTCTGGCGCGGGCACATGGCCGGCAGGTTGCTCTTCATCATCGTGGCGTTGAAGCGCTCGCGCTGGAAGCGCGCGGGCAGCGGCACGCCGTCGACGAGCGGGTCGCCCGTGAGCGAGAACGTCACCGTCCCCGTCGAGAGGTCCTGGGGGTCTTGGTCGATGAGCAGCTTCATCTGCGCGTCGACCGCTGTCGCGGTCGCGGACGTCACGGAGCAGGGCGTGCGCTGCCCACTGCCGTGAACGTCATAGACGCCGCGCAGGTCCCGCGCCGTGTTGTCCTCGCCGCACACCGTGAGAGGATCGGGCGGCGTGGGCCGCCCCCACATCGCCGCGCCGTCGACCGTCAGGCAAGAGTCCGTGCCCCAGGTGGCGTGGTAGTGACCAGCGCTGACCGGTTGGCAGGTCCTGTCCGTCGAGAAATACCAATATTCGTTCTCCGTGCACCCCGCGAGGCAACCGCCCGTGCCGCGCTTGAAGACGACGTCGAAGCCGAGGACGCCGACGTCGTAGGCATAGATGAAGCTGCCGTCCGTCGTCGCTGTCGCCGGGTTGTAAACGGTGACGACGTCGGCGAGCGCGGGGTTGGCGGCCCGGATCGCCGCGAGGACGTCGCCCAGCGCGACGCCCGCGCACGCGCCCACCGAGCCGTTGGCGCTCTCGCTCGTGAGGTAGACGCCCGGAGGATCGACCGGACCAGCCACGTCGGCGTGGACGACGTTCGTGGAGCCGGCCTCCGGGTCCGCGCCGGAGCCGCCACCTCCTCCGGCGCCCGCGGCGCTCGTCGCGTCGCCCGCGCTCCCGTCGGGCGGGCCTTCCGCGCCCGAGCTGCTCGAAGCCGAGACACCGCCGCAGCCCAAGGTCGTGGCGACGCTGGCCACCACGATGACGAGCACGCCGCCGGGGCGACGGGTGCCGAACGAAGTCAAAGAGAGTCGACCTTCCAAAGCTAGGACCTTGCAACTGATTAGAGAAAGAAGACCCAATTGTATCACGAACGCGGCCAGGCGCCGTTTTTCGGCGGGAAAACAGGCCTCAGACCGGTCTGGCCCCAGCGTCGGCGCGGCCGAACGGCGCCGACGCGCGGCGCCTGAGGGCCGCCGCGACGCAGGCAACCAGCAGCGCGAGGCTGACGAGCTGTCCCACCGACAGCAAGACCGGGTCCGTCGCCGGCACGCCGAGCCAGCGCGCGAGCCGGGGCGTCGCGAGCTCGAAGACGTAGCGCCGCGCGAAGTCGCCGCGGAAGAGCTCGACGACGAAGCGGAGCACCGCGTAGAGCGCGGCGTAAAGGAGGACGAGCGCTCCGGGGCGCGCGCGCAGACGCGGGCGCAGGAAGAGCAGAAGCGCGAAGATCGCGAGCTCGCCGCCCGCTTCATAGAGCTGCGTCGGGTGAAGCGGCGGCGTGAAGGACACGCCCGGCTGCAGCGCGCCCACGGACCCGAGCTCGTCGAAGGCGACGCTGCCCGCGGGAAAGGCCGCGCCCCAAGGACCGCTCTCCTTGCCGAAGCAACAGCCCGCCGCGTAGCACCCGAGGCGCCCGAGGGCATGCCCGATCGCGATGCCGGGCGCGAAGACGTCGCCGAGGACCCAGTACGACCAGCGTTCGCGGCGCGCGAAGATGACGGCCACGAACGCCGCACCCAGGGCCCCGCCGTAGAAGACGAGCCCGCCCTGCCACACGGCGAGGAAGCGCGTGCAGTCGGCGACGACGCCGAGGAGCCCGCGCGCCCCCTCGGTGCCGCGCGCGCACGTGCGCGCGAACTCGTCGAGGTTG
>DATKFB010000199.1:0-4571 GCA_035544435.1 Polyangia bacterium | reverse complement strand
AGTGGTGGAACTTCGTGACCGAGAGCGAGACGAGCGTGTAGGCGGCCACGAACCAGATGGCGCCGAACCAAACGATGCCCTGGCGGCGCACGTCGCGCACGGGGCGCATGACAGCGTAGGCGAGCGCCGAGGGTGCGAGGGCGATCCACGGCAGCGTCGCGTAGCCGAGCTCGCGCAGGAAGTACTCGAAGGTGCCGCGATCGCCGTGGCGGCCCACGACGAGGCGCCGCCAGTGGTTGTCGCCGTAGAGCTCGTCCCAGAACGGCTTGCCGTGAAGGACCAGCATGGCCTGGTGCCACGGCACGGCCACGACGGCGACGGCCAGCAGCGCGACGAGGACGCCGTAGAGTAGCTGGGCGCGCGAGAGGCGCTTCCAGTTCCACGTGAAGCCGAGGTACGCGAGGAACACGAGCACGGGCAGGCCGAGGCCCGCGATGCCCTTGGCGAGCGTCGCGAGGCCGCAGAGCGTCGCCGCGATGAACAGATAGAGCGGCGCCCGGTAGCGCACGCGGGCCGAGAGCAGCAGGAAGGCCACGAAGCCCACGAAGTAGGGGAGCATGACGACGACGCCGGGGATGGCGAGGCCGCGGCTCACGGGCAGGTGCCAGACGAGCTGGATCGAGTTGACGACGAGCTGGGGCAGCGCCGCCACCGTGAAGAGGCCGATGGCCACGTAGAAGAGCGGGTCGTGGGGCCAAGACAGCGTCCGTCGTCCGAGGCCGGCCACCCGCAGGCTGACCTCGCGGCGCTCGAGCGTCGCGTCCTCGTCGTCGAAGAGCGCGAGCGCGCCGAGCGCGAGCGCCATCGTCATCGGCCCCACGAAGGCCATGTCGGTCATGGCCTGCCGCGCGACGAGGCTGTAGAGCGGCGAGGTCGCCGTCGCCACGGCGGCGATGACGCCCGCCCTGCGGCTCACGAAGCGCGAGACGCACAGATAGACGGCGTAGACGCCCAGGACGCCGAGGAGGCAGAAGGGCAGGCGAGCCGCCCACTCTGCGCGCGTCGACAGCGCCATCGTCCCCGGGGCCAAGTGGCCGCCGAGGCCGAACAGCGTCATCGACAGGCTCATGATCCAGAACGAGAGGACGGGCTTCGACCAGAAGTGATCGGCGTCGATGGGCGCGCCGGGCCACCACAGGCTGATGTAGTCCTGGCGCTGCATCATCTGACGCGCGACCTCGGAGTAGTGCGACTCCCAGGGATCGTAGAAGCCGAAGCTGCCCGCCAAGGGGATGTAGAGCGCGAGGCCGAAGAGGATCACGAGGAGGCCCATCTGCCGCTCCGTGAAGCGGTCGAAGAACGAGGCGCCCGCCGCCCCGCGCAGAGGCGCCGTGCCGGGCGCGGGCGCGGGCAGGGCCGAGGGCGAGGTCGGCGCGTCGGCGTCGGCGGGCGGCTCGATCATGACCGCGGGATGCTATGCGGGCCCGCCTCGGCGCGCAAACTCGGACCGCGGCGGGCGCGCGATTGGTCCGCGACCTCGGGCGTGATAGGAACCAACCATGAAGCGGCCGCGCCTCTCCGGCGCCTTGTCCCATTTGGACGAGCGCGGCGCCGCGCGCATGGTTGACGTCGGCGCCAAGCCCGAGACGGCGCGGCGGGCCGTCGCGAGCGCCGAGGTCCGCATGAGCGCGGCCACGCTGGCCCTCGCGCTGTCGGCGGGGGGCGCGCGCGGCAAGGGCGACGTTCTCGCGACGGCGCGCCTCGCGGCCGTCATGGCGTGCAAGCGGACGGCCGAGCTCATCCCGCTCTGTCACCCTGTGAGCGTCGTGGGCACGGCCGTCGCCTTCACGATCGATCGCAGCCTGCCGGGCGTGCGCGTCCAGGTCACCGTCGACGCAGTCGACCGGACGGGCGTCGAGATGGAGGCCATGGTGGCCGCCTCGGTGGCGGCCCTAACGATCTACGACATGGTCAAGGGCGTCGAGCGGGGCGTGGAGATCGGCGCCGTGCGCCTCCTCGAGAAGAGCGGCGGGCGCAGCGGCACGTGGACACGCGTTCGGAATGGGGGAGGCGGGGTGAAACCAAATCCGCGATCGGCATCCAATAGAAAAGGATAAAAGAAGACATGTCCCTGCCGCAGCACACCAAGGTCGTCATCATCGGCTCCGGCCCGGCCGGCTACACGGCGGCCGTCTACGCCGGACGCGCCAACCTCGAGCCCGTGCTGTTCGAGGGCGGCGGCGCGACGATCGAGCCCATCACGCTGCCGGGCGGGCAGCTCATGATCACGACGGAGGTCGAGAACTACCCGGGCTTCCCGCACGGCGTGCAGGGCCCCGAGCTCATGGAGCTGTTCAAGGCGCAGGGCGCGCGCTTCGGCACGAAGATCGTCACGGCGGACGTCACGGCCGTCGATCTGTCGCGCCGGCCGTTTCACGTCACGTCGACCGAGGGCGAGCTCGACGCCGACACGGTCATCATCGCCACGGGCGCGTCGGCCAAGTGGCTCGGCATTCCGTCGGAGCAGAAGTTCCAGAACTACGGCCTGTCGGCCTGCGCGACCTGCGACGGCGCGCTCTTCCGCGGCCGCGAGCTCGTCGTCGTGGGCGGCGGCGACACGGCGATGGAGGAGGCGACGTTCCTCACGCGATTCGCGCCCAAGGTGACGATCGTCCACCGGCGCGACGAGTTCCGCGCATCGAAGATCATGCTCGAGCGCGCCCAGCGCAACCCGAAGATCGCCTTCCTCACGAACGCCGTCATCGAGGAGATCCTGGGCGAGTTGCCCAAGCCGGGCGTCACGGGCGTGCGCCTGCGCGACACGCTCACGGGCGGCGTCAGCGAGATGCCCATCGGCGGCATCTTCGTCGCCATCGGGCACGAGCCGAACTCGAAGCTCTTCCGGGGTCAGCTCGACATGGACCCGGCCGGATATCTGCTCGTCAAGCCGGGCTCGACGGCCACCAAGATCCCGGGCGTCTTCGCCTGCGGCGACGTCGCCGATCACGTGTACCGGCAGGCGGTCACGGCCGCCGGAACTGGCTGCATGGCCGCCATCGACGCCGAGCGATTCCTGGCCCATTAGGGCCGCCGCGTGCGCATAATGTCGCCCATGAACGAGGCGGACTTCGATCTGGGCGAGGGGCTCGGGGAGGGTGTGCGCCTGCCGAGTCCGGCCGGTGCGCCCTCGGCTCCGAAGGAGGGCCCGTCGGGCCCCATCGCGCAGAGCTCCGTGGCGCCAGAGCACGCCATCGAGCTGCTCTCGAAGATCGGCCTCTTCTCGGCGCTGCAGCCGACGTACCTGCGGCGCATCGCGACGCTCGGGCTCGAGGAGGACTACGCCGAGGGTGCGCTTATCTTCAAAGAAGGCGCCGTGGGCGACAAGGTCTACCTCATCATCAGCGGGGCCGTGCGCATTAGCCGCACCGTCCCGGGCATGGGCGAGGAGGCGCTGGCGGTCCTGCGCACCGGCACCCACTTCGGCGAGATGGCGCTCATCGACGATTTTCCCCGCAGCGCCGACGCGCGCGCGCACGAGGCCTGCCGCCTGTTCGTCATCCGTAAGGAGGACCTAGAGGACCTCCTCTTCGTCGACCGCGATCTGGCCTACGATCTGCTGTGGTCGTTCGTGCGCACGCTCTCGGGGCGCCTGCGCGAGACGAACGACAAGATGACCTTCATGGCCGTCACGTCGAAGTTCTGACGGACGTCGCCGTCGGCCTATCGCAGCTCGACGACGCTCACGCCGTCGCCGCCCTGGCGCGGCTCGCCGGGCGCCCAGCGCGCGACGTAGGGCGAGCGCGCGAGGTAGGCGCGGACCTCCTTGCGCAGCGCGCCCGTGCCGTGGCCGTGCACGACGATCACGGGCGAGGTGCCCTCGAGGGCCGCGCGATCGAGGAAGCTCTCGACGGAGGCGAGCGCCTCGTCGGCGCGCTGGCCGCGGAGGTCGAGCGTGTTGGTGGCGTTCTGAATGACGATCGAGAGCTCGTCGGGCGTGCTGCCGCGCACGCCGCCCGCGGGCGCCGCGGCGCGCGCCGCCTTGGCGGCCGCCTTCCCGCGGGCGAGCCCGGCGGCGTCGAGCTCCACGCTCAGGGCGCCGACCTGAACCTTGACGCGCCCGCGCGCATCGGCGGCGCGCGCGACGACGCCTTCGGCGCCCATGGACGGGACGAAGACGCGCGCGCCCACGGCCAGCGACGCCGGCCGCTCGGGAGCGGCCGGCGCCGGCTGCCGGGGCAGGCGGGCCAGCGCGGCCGCCTCGACGTTCCCGAGCGCGACGCGCCCCTCTTCGGCCGCGCGTGAAGTCCCGGCGCGCTGCGCGTCGCGCACGATGGCGCGCAGGGCCTCGCGCGCCTCGCTCACGGAGGCCTCCACCGCCTCGGCCGAGTGGCGGCCGAGCTCGCACTCGCGCCGCTCGAGCGCCGCCGTCGCGGCGCGCTGGCTCTCCTCGACGGTGGCCAGCGTCGCGCGCGCGTCCGCGAGCCGGCGCGCCTCGGCGGCGACCTCCGCCTCGCGCGCCTCGAGCCCCGCGATCGTGGTCTCGAGGCCGACGCTCGCGGCGCCCACGAGCGCGCGCGCCCGCGCGATGAGCGCGGGCGGCAGGCCCATGCGCGTCGCGATGTCGAGCGCGT
>DATKFB010000198.1:0-2973 GCA_035544435.1 Polyangia bacterium | reverse complement strand
TCCAGCCACTCGCCGAACCGGGTTGACCGCCGCTGGAACCACGCGAGCATGAGGCGGATCTTGTCGTCCAGACTCGGCTCAGGAATTTCATTGCGTTCAGCAGCAACGAAATCCTTGATCTCGAAGCGCTCGATGCGGCCTTCAAGTGTGGCTTTGCGTGCCCTGGCGCTGAGGAGGAAGCGGTTCGCGTCCAACCCCGGCGACTGATGATTCCGGTACGCGTTCACTGCGGAGGTGTCGATCTCGAACGTCCCGCACCGCGGGCACCCGAACACGTGCACGGCGGCGGTGTCGTGAAGTTCCGCCTTGACCTCCCGGTCCCGATTCCGACACAGAGGGCACATCAACGGGGGCCCACGTTCAACCCAGAGCCGTCAGTCGAACGGAAGAGGCCCATTTGAGGCCCACTCATCCTCCCCTTGAGGCGAATCATGCCCTTCCGAGGCCGAAAAATGCGCACTCGCATCAGCGACTTACAAGTCGTGGAGCTGAACGGGATCGAACCGTCGGCCTCCTCAATGCCATTGAGGCGCTCTCCCAGCTGAGCTACAGCCCCGACACCGACTTGCGTCGGCACGGCCTTAACTAGCAGCCTCGGCCGCCGAGGTCAATCACGGCTGTGGGGCGGCCAGGACGGGGCCGAAGAGGGTCTCGAAGCGGGGCTGGCCGCGCAGGCGGTCCCAGTCGTTCGCGAGGTAGAGGTCGCGCAGCGTGTAGGGATCGACGGGGTGGGGGGCCGGGCGGAGGACGTACATTTCGAGGCGGGCGAGGGCCTCGTCGTCCTCGCCGAGAGCGGCGGCGCAGATCGCGAGGGCGAGCGCGTTGTCGAGGTCGTGGCGCTCGGCCGTCGTGACGTGGGCGCGCTCGAGGCGCGCGCCGGCGCGGTCACCCGCCGCGGCGCGCGTCGCGCAGAGCTGAAGGCGAATCTCGGCGTCGGCGCCGGGGCGAGGAGCGCCGGTCCCGGGCAGCGCCTCGTCGAACGCCGCGCGCGCGCGCGCCACCAGATCGGGCGGCGCGAGGCCGCGCGCGGCGCGCACGAGCATGACCTTCGCGCGCAACAGCCGGCCCTCCTCGAGCGGGTTGATCGACGTTCGCTGCGCCTCGAAGCGACCGCGCGCGCTGCGCGTGCTCGCGAGCAACGTCGACCGCTGGCGCTCCCGCTCCGCCTTGTCGACGGCGCGCTCGAGGGCGCGCGACGGGCGCACGCGCAGCGCCTCCGTCCACTCGGCGACGGCTTGCTGGTAGAGCGCCGCGGCCTCGGACCAACGTTGCGCAGCGTCCATGTCCACGGCGAGCGCGAAGGCGCGACTCGGAACGGCGCGCTCGAGGGGCACGCCGAGGTCGGGCTGCAGCCGCACGACGTTGGTGCGGCCCGCCGCGATGGGGATCGCCGGGTCCGCCGCGAGCAGGGCGCCCGCGGACAGCAGAAGGGCGAGCGAGGGCGGCGCGAGCACGCCCGCCACTGTAGCTTGAAGCGGCGCGAGCCGGCATAGTAGCGCCACGATGCCGACGTCCCGCCGCCCCTCGCGGAGCTTCGCCCGCATCGCTCCGCTCGCGCTGCCACTCGCCGCTCTCTCGTGCGCGACTGAGCCGCGCGGCACGGCGGGCGGGTCCGGGGCCGTCGCCTCGTCGGCGTCGGCTGGCTTCACGGTCGTCGAGCGCGCCGAGAGCGGGCCCATCACCGCAATCGCCGCGCGCGGGTCCGTGCTCTACGCCGGCACGGCGCGCGCGTTGCGCCGATGGGATGTCAAGAGCGACGAGTACGAAGTGCTGGGCGCCGGGGCGGGCCTGCCCGACCAAGGCGTCACGGCGCTCGGCATCGACGGCGACGGCCAGCCGTGGGTCGCGACCGAGGCCGGCGTGGGTCGCCTCGTGCGCGAGCATTACCAGTCGATGGGCGGGCTCGCGGGCATCACGGCGCTCGCGCCCAGCGCCGACGGTCAGGCCGCGTGGGCCGGCGGGGCCGATGGGCTGTTCCACTCCGACGGAAAGAGCTGGACGCCCATCGCGGGGCTCCAGGGCGTCCTTGTGACGTCGCTCGAGCTCGATCGCGACGGCCGCGCGGCGTGGGCCGGCACGCGCGCGCTCGGGCTCTTCCGCGCCGACGGTGAGCACGCGCGTCCCGTTCCGCTCGGCGACGATCCGGCGGGCCTCGAGATCGTGGGCACGGCCCTCACGGCCGTCGGGACGCGCGTCGTGGGGGCGCGCGCTCTCGCGAACGACGCGGCTCACCTCGTCTTTCTCGAGGAGGGGGAGCCGCAGGCCTTCCGTGCGCAGCCCGAGGTGCGCCTCGTGCGCGTCGTCGACACGGGCAAGGACGCCGTGGTCGTCGCGGGCGCCGCCGGCGCCGAGCGCGCCTACGCGCTGGAGCTCTTGCGCGCCGGCGAGCCGCCGCCCGCGGGAGGCCTGCGCTTCGTCTCGGTCAAGAGAGGCACGCCCGGCGGGCGCGCGCACGACCGTTGGGCCGCGGTGCCGCTCGACGATGTGCCGCCGCCGGGCGTGACCGTCGCCGCCGGCAGCAACGGCGCCGTGTACTACGGGACCGAGCACCGGGGCGTCGCGCGCGGCGCCAAGCGGCGGCCGGACTATCTCTCGGGAGCCGAGCTCGTCGGTGATGCCGAGCGCCTCTCGGTGGCGTGCGCCTCGCGCGAGCGCTGCTTCGTCGTCACCGAAGGCCCGCGCGCCTGGGTCACGGACGGCAAGGTCTACCGCGCGACGCGGGTTGGCGAGGCGGACGACGGCGCCGCGCTCGCCGTAGCCACCGACGCCGCGGGGACGATCTACGCGCTGTCGGCCGAGCCGCGCTACACGGGGCTCGTCGTCACGCGCCTGGCCGAGCCCGTGGTCGCGGGGGCGGAGCAGGCGGCGGTCGGCGACGTCTGGAAGACGTTCGCGCGCGTGCCGCTCAAGATGCCCGCCGCGGGTGCGCCCGGCGTTTCATTCGCGGCGGTCTCGCCCAAGGGCGCGCTGTGG
>DATKFB010000197.1:0-3158 GCA_035544435.1 Polyangia bacterium | reverse complement strand
AGACGCACGCCAACATCATGATCCAGCTCGTGACGCTCGCCTTCGCGTGCGACGTGACGCGCGTCATCAGCTTCATGCTCGACGACGCCAGGAGCGATTACGTGTACAGCCACGTGCCCATGCGCCAATTCAACACTCCGGCGCCCGGCATGCTGTCGTCGCCGGGGCAGGGAACCTGCGGTGGCTATCACGGCTTGCAGCACGCGGGCAACAACAACGACGGCTTCGCGAGCATAACGTACTGGAACGTGCAGAAGATGAACATGCTCGCGCAGGCCCTCGCGAGCATCAAGGAAGGCGCCGGCACCGCCCTCGACGGCGCCGTCATCCACTTCGGCTGCGGCATGCACGGCGGCAACCACGACGGCTTGAACCTGCCCATCGTCCTGTTCGGTAGCGGCGGCGGCGTGCTCAAGCAGAACGCCTACATGCAGCTGACCGGCGACGCGCCCGGCGGCGGCGTGCGCCTCGCGGATCTCCACCTCACGCTGGCGCAAAAGGTGTTCGGCAGCCCCATCACGAGCTTCGGGGTCGCCGGCGCGAGCACGGCGTTCCTCCCGGCGATCCTCGCGTAGAGGGCCGGTCGAGTCGCTTCAATCTGCTGCGACGAGCGTCTCGAAGAGGTGCGCGAGCGTGGTTGCCGGGTCGTCGGAGATCCCGGCGTGGACGGCCGAGGTCTGAATCGAGGTGCTGCGCGGCGCGACGAGCCAGTGGAAGCGCTCGGACACGGACATTGCCGCGATGGGCCCGGCCGAGGCGTCGCCCTCGCAGACGGCGCGCCAGCTCTCGAGGTGCCGAACGATCTCGGTCGCGTCGACATGGGGCGCGAGCGCGCGCAGCCGCGCCGCCAGGCGCGTGGGATCGAGCAGCCGGCAGCCGAGGTAGCGCCGCTCGGCGCAAAAGAGGCTCACGCCCGCGTTGACGAACTCCTCGCGCTCGACGCGCGGCACGACGCGCACGACAGCGTAGCTAAAGGCGGGCGCGGGCACGGGTCGCCTCCTCGATGAAGACGTCGGTCGACGCGCGGCGCGCGCTCAGGTAGGCCGCGTAGGCCGCGCGGTGCGCGGCTGCGGTCGGAAGCTCTGGGGAAGGCGGGAACCAATCGTCGGGAACGAGGCCGAGCACGCGCTCGAACGTCGCGTCGTCGAGCCGCACGCGCAACGTCGACCCCGCGGCGGGCAGGGCGTCGGCGCCGGGCAGGAGCACGTGATCGCGCACGAGCGGAAACGGGCGGTCGCTGCCCGCCGTCGAGCCGTTCCAGTCGTGGTGCCAGTAGAGCGCGGCGCCGTGATCGATGAGCCAGAGCGAGCCGCCCGACCACAGGAGGTTCGGATTTCGCGCCGTCCGATCGACGTTCATCGCGAACGCGTCGAGCGCGACGACGAGAGACGCGAACGCGCCGGGGATCGCGCTTTGTGCCGCGGCGTCGAACCCCAACGCGGCCGGCAGGTGCGCGAGCGCGGCGTTGCTGCCGACACTGCCGAGCAGCAGCTCGCGCACCTCGGAGTCGGGCTCGGCGCGTCCGAGCGGCGCCGCCAGCTCCATGAGCACGAGCTCGGGCACGGGCAGGCCCAGCGCGCGCGCGAGCTCACCGGCGACGAGCTCGGCGACGAGCGCGCGCGTGCCCTGGCCAGCGCCGCGTAGCTTCGTGACGTAGAGCCTCCCGTCGTCCCCCTCGACGAGGGCCGGCATCGAGCCGCCCTCGCGCAGCGGCATCACGTATCGCGTCGCGACCACGGCACGCAGCGTAGCGGAGGTCACGAGCTTGGACATGCTCCCGGATTATCCATCATCGCGCGCGCGATGTGGGGGCGACGATGTCGCGATTCGTTCGGTCTCGGTCGTCGGCGCTCAGTAAATCTCGACGCGCTCGACGACGCCGGGGCAACGCCAGTGGCCGGGGTGCCACCGCCCGCGCGGGCCATAGTGACCCTCGACCCAGATGCCGCCCGAGCAATAGCCCGGACGCGCGACTCTCTCCTCGCGGACGACACACGCCGACAACGACGTTGCGAGGAGCGCTCCCAAGACTCCGAGACTCAGAAGACGTCGCATGTTTCCGACCTCCATTTGCCGGTTGGACTCGGTGACCGACGTTCACATTCAAGATAAGACCCGGACGGGCGCCTGATAACCCCCTCGCGTCGGTGCGCTGCGACCGCGATCACGCGAGATAGCCCGCGCGGACGATGATAACGTCCCTCCGATGACAACGACGGATCACGACGTCAAGGAGCTCGTCAAGGAAATCCACGCGGAGCGCGTCGCCGCCAAAGAGAAGGAACGGCGTGAGAGCTGGACGCGTTACGTGTCGCTCATGATCGTCGCGCTGGCCGTGGCCACGGCGATCGGTTCGCTCAAGGCCGGCGGGTTCGGGAGCAAGGTGATTCTGTATCAAGCTCAGGCGTCCGACACTTGGGCGCTCTACCAGGCCAAGAGCGTCAAGCAGCGCATCGCCGAGCTCGAGGCGCGCAGCGCCGACGCGACGCTCGCCGCCAAGGCCGCCGCGGACGTCGCGCGCTACGCAGCCGAGGAGAAGGACGTCGAGGCCAAGGCCAACGCGCTCGAGCACGCGCGCGACGAGGCCGGGCGGCACGGCCCGCCGCTGGGCTTCGCGATCGCGAGCCTGCAGATCTCGATCGCGCTCGCGTCGGTCTGCCTCATCACGAAGCGCAAAGGCTTGTGGGTGGCCGCGGGCTCACTGGGCACGATCGGCGTCGGCTACCTGGTCGTCGGCCTGTTTCTCGTCTGAGCGGCACCTCGCGTCGCGCGCGCGCCGCGCCAACCTACCGTTTCTTCTTCTTCGGTTTCGCTTTGGCCTTGGCCGGTTTCTTGGCGGCGGGCTTCTTCCTGGCCTTGGCCTTGCCCTTGGCGGCGGGCCGGGCGGCTTTCGCTGTCCGCGGCGCCTGCGGCGGGGCGTGGCAGACGACCTCGATGTTGTTGCCCTCGGGGTCGCGCACGAACGCGGCGTAGTACGAGGGGTGATAGTCGACGCGCAGCCCGGGCGGTCCGTTGTCGGTGCCACCGGCGGCGAGGCCCGCGGCGTGGAAGGCGTCGATGAGATCGCGACGCGCGGTGCTCAGCGCGACATGGGTCGGGTTGACGGCTTGCTCGGTCTGCATGAGCCACAGGTCTGGTTTGCCCTGGGCGCCGAGCCC
>DATKFB010000196.1:0-4360 GCA_035544435.1 Polyangia bacterium | reverse complement strand
CGCGCCGACAGATCGGCGCCCGTCTTGCGCCCGCCGAACCCGCCGTCGAAGTAGCCGTCGAGGCGCACGACGCCGTGGGTCTGGCGCCACGCCGCGCCCGCGCTCCCGCCGCCCGCCCAGCGCGCGCCGTCCTCGGGCTCGCCGGAGACGGCGTCGTAGTGCCGCGCGAAGCCGCGCGCGTAGAGCTTGAGCCCCTCGCAGATCTGCAGCTCGTAGCTGCCACGCAGGTCGCGGTAGGCCCCCGAGGCGAACACGTTCCAGATCGAGTCGCCGTCGAACGAGGGCGCGAGGTAGGCCATCTCGAGGCCCAGCCAGTGGCGCGCCCCGGCGCGCACGCGCAGCGCCGCCTGCTGGTCGTCAAATGTCGCGAGCAGGAGGTTGTAGCGGATCCCTGCCGTGAGGAAGACCCGCCGCGCCCACGCGGCGCTGGCCGTGAGCGCGACCTTCTCGTCGTCGACGCCCGTGTCCGGCTCGCCGGGCAGGCGATCCGCCGTCGCGGACCACATGCGCCGGTAAGCGAGGCGCGCCGTGACGGGCCCGTCGCCGTCGCCGCCCAGCACGACGGCCGCGCCGGCGAGGGGCCGCAACGCAGCGTTCTGCGCGGGCCGCGTCGCCGGATCGCGCGATCCCGCGCTCGTGCCGTCGAGCTCGTACATGGGCGACGCCACCGGAAGCTCGCCGCGCACCTCGGTGCCGCCGAAGGCCTCGGCCGCCACGAGGCGATTGAGGCGCACGAGCGCGTCGCCGCCGTCGAAGGCGTAGAAGTCGACGAGATCGAAGTGCAGCTGCCGGCCGAGCTGGAAGTCGACGCGTCCGCCGATGCGCCGCCCCCCGATGAACGCGTACAGGACGTCGACCTGGCTCTGCTGGAGCTCGCGGATCTCGTCCGCGCCCTGGGGCCGGCCCGTCATGTAGCCGCCGAAGTCGCTGTCGAAACGCAACGACGCGTCGACGTAGACGACGTTGCGCGCCGTGCGGTCCTCGTCGTCGGCATGCCAGCGCCCGGGCTCGATGTCGAACACGCTCAAGTTGAGGATCTGCGTGAGGCGCCGCCGCGTGAGCAGCTCGTTGCCGCCACCGGGGGCGAACCCGCGCACCTGATATCCCTGCCCAATCGTACGCAGGTCGATGGAAAAGTCGTACGCCCGAGCGCGCGTCGAGAGTGACGCACCGACGACGACGACGAGGCCGACGAGGGCGGCGCGCCCGAAGCGCCTCGTCGTCACTGCGTCACTGCGGCTCGACTTGGATGTCCAGGCGATCGGCGGGCGGCGCCGCCTTCTTGTGCCCGCGCGGCGGCACCTTCTCGCGCACACCCGCGATCGACACGGATTCGGGCGCCAGGCCCGCGTCCTCGAGCGTCGACAGCACGCGGGCGGCGCGGACGGCATGCAGCTCGCCGGCCGAGTGGAAGAGGCTCTTGAGGTCCTTGGGCGGGGCCGCCGACGACGCGCGCGCGAGGATGCGGGCCTTGGCCGACGACTTCTTCAGGCTCTCGGCGACGAGCTTGAGCGCGGCGACACCGCCGTCGGAGACGTCGATGCCGTTCGTGTCGATGACCTTCTCGGCCAAGAAGCTCACGACGAGCGTGCCGTCCTCGACGGCGACCGTCGCGCCGAGCGGCTCGAGGTTGGGGCGCAGGGCCGCGATGAGCGCGTCGACGTCGCCCTTTCGCTTCGCCTCGGCGGCCGCCTTGTCCTTCTCGGCCTCGTTGAGCTTCGCGACGGCGGACTTGAGCTTGCCGAGCTCGGCCGACGTCTCGTTCATGCTCGACTGCGCCACCGCGAGCTCCGCCGTGCGCATGCCGAGCACGCTCTGCATTTTTTGATACGGCACGAGGAAGACGTAGCCGGCAAAGCCCACGCCCGAAGCGGCGACGGCGAACCAAAGGAGCGCCTTCCATCCGCTGCCCGCGCGCGCGGGCGGGACGGTCATCGAATCGAATGCGGACCGCGCCATGCGGACCGGGACCATAGCGCGAGCGGAGCCGCGAGTGGTGAACGATGTGGCCGTCCGCGGCACGCTGTAGGTAACTGGGAAAGGTGTAGGATCTTCGGGGGTCCTGAGGGTGAAAATCCGCTCTTGACAGGCTTTGCCCGACAGCGGTACCGTTGTAGACAGACGTAGGTATCCCTGTAACTTTCATTATTTATTCTAGGGGCTTACGGAGGGTAAGGCGGGGGCAAACGGGGAGAGCATCTCGAGAGCGATCTCGGATCGCGTTTCCGAGTTCTGGAAACCCAAGGAGGTCCGCGCCGTGCCAGTCGAATTCATCATCGGGGATAAGGCCGTCTACCCTTCTCAGGGCGTCGCCGAGATCGTCGGTATCGAGAAGAAGGAAGTCTTCGGCCGCATTCAGCGCTTTTACGTGCTGCAGGCCATGGACAGCGGCCTTCGCATTCTCGTCCCGGTCGACAAGGCGGATCAGGTGGGCCTGCGCCGGGTCGCGCGCGCGGACGAGATCGAGGAAGTCCTCGATATCCTGCGCGACAAGGAGATCCACGTCGACCGCCAGACCTGGAACCGCCGCTATCGCGGGTTCATGGAGAAGATCAAGTCCGGCTCGCTGTTCGAGGTGGCCGAGGTCTTCCGAGACCTTTACCGCCTCAAGGGCATGAAGCCGCTGTCGTTTGGCGAGCGGCGCATGTTGGACACGGCCAAGGGCCTGATTGTTCAGGAGCTGGCCGTGGCCCGGGCCGCGGACTCCGACAAGGTCGAGCGCGAGCTCGAGAAGATCTTTCAGTAGCCGATCAAAGCTGATTTTGCGCGTCGCCCGCGGGCGATGTTAAGCTCCGGCCGCGAACCCCGGAGCGGGTTCGAGATATGCAGATCCACCTCGCCAAATCCGACATCACGACGATGAACGTGGATGCGGTGGTTAACCCAGCGAATTCACTTGGGATAATGGGTGGCGGCGTGGCTGCGGCCTTGTCCCGCAAGGGCGGGCCGACCATCCAGCGCGAGGCAATGTCGTTGGCGCCCATCGCCGTCGGCGCGGCTGTCGTGACGAACGCTGGGAAGCTCTGGGCCAAGCACGTCATCCACGCGCCCACGATGGACCAGCCCGGGGAGAAGATCGGCGTCGAGAACGTCCGTCGCGCCACGCGCGCCGCCATGCTTGCCGCCGCGCGCAACGGCTTCGAGGTCGTCGCGATTCCCGGCATGGGCACGGGCCTCGGGGGCGTCGATCCCGCGGACGCCGCGCGCGCCATGGTCGACGAGCTGCGCGCCCACCGGCAACCCAAGCCCGCGACCGTCTACCTGGTCGACATCGACGACGAGATCTTGATGTGCCTCGAAGAGGCGCTCCGTTTGGCTGTCGGGTAAAGATCGAGGTCAGCTAGCGAGCGAAGCGTGGCTTTGCCACGCGCAGCGAGGGGGCGCGGGGATCTCCGAGCGGCAGCGAGCGAGAACCCCGAGTAGGAGGTAGTTTCCTCTCGTGAAAATTCTGGTCACCGTCAAGAGGGTGCCGAACCCCGAGCAGAAGTTGAAGTTCGGGGGCGGCCAGATCGACCTGTCGGCCGCGAGCTGGCAAATCAACCCGTTCGACGAGTTCGCCGTCGAGACGGCGCTGCGCCTCACCGAGAAGGGCAAGGGCGCCGAGCGCGTGGGCGAGGTCGTCGTCGTGAGCGTCGGCCCCAAGGACGTCGCGCAACAGCTGCGCGGCGTGTTGGCCATGGGCGCGGACCGCGGCATCCTCGTGAGCGCCGAGGACGGCGCCCTCGACGCGGACAGCGTGGCCCACATCCTCAAGGCCGTCGTCGAGCGCGAAAAGCCCGACCTCGTCGTGCTCGGCAAGCAAACCGTCGACGGAGACTCGAATCAGGTCGGCCAGATCCTCGCGGGGCTGCTCGGGTGGCCGCAGGCGACGTTCCTGGCAAGCATTCGCGCCGCCGCCGACGGCAGGAGCGCCACGGTGACGCGCGAAGTGGACGCGGGCGTCGAGGAGAAGCGCGTGCGCCTGCCCGCGGTCGTCACGGTCGACCTGCGCATCATCGGCAAGAAGGCCGTGCGCAACGACGCACTCGCGCCCGAGGGCGCCGAGTGGGAGGAGACGCAGCGATATGCGTCGCTCAAGGGCATCATGGCCGCGAAGAAGAAGGAGATTAAGGAGCTGACGCTGGCTGACCTGGGTGTCACGGCGGCGCCGCTCATGAAGGTGAAGACCTACGAAGCGCCGGCCGGCCGCAAGGCCGGCATCAAGGTGGCCTCGGTCGAAGAGCTCGTGGCCAAGCTCCATGACGAAGCGAAGGTGATCTGATGGGCGCCGTCGTCGTCTTCTGCGAGGTGTCCGATGATGGCAAGACCGTGCGCACAGCTTCGCTGCCGGCGCTCCGGGCCGCCGGCGAGCTGGCGAAGC
>DATKFB010000195.1:0-4787 GCA_035544435.1 Polyangia bacterium | reverse complement strand
CTACGAGCCCGCCTCGTTCCGCGACGAGCACCTATCGCCCCTCGACGCCATCCACGCCTTCGACGACCTGGGCGCGCGCGTCCTCGTCCCCATCTGCCACGGCTCCTTCCCCCTCAGCTACGAGCCCCTCGACGCGCCCGCGGCGTGGTTGCGGCGCCTCGCCCGCGAGCACCGCCTCCCCCTCGGCGCACGAGCGGCACCGGGCGAGGACGCCCGGTGCGTCGCCCTCCTCGACCACGGCGAGACAATCCACTTCCGGCGCGCGCCGACCTAGGAGATCACACCTAGGGGATCGGGCAGCCCGGGGCGCCGACGTGCATGCGCGCGCCCAGGCCCATGCAGCTCACGTCGGCGAGCGTGGCGTCGTTGAGACCCATGACGACGGCGCCGCAGGGAAACTGACCCGTCGTCTGGTCCCAGAGCTTCGTCGTCGTGACCTGCCCGCCCACCGTCTGGAAGACGATGTTGGCGCCAAGGCCGCCCGCTCCCGGCTCGCCGAGCGTCTTGAGCGGGCTCGAGTCGGGCACGTAGACGAGGCAACCGCCGAGCTGGGGATCGATCTCCGAAGGCGTCGTGACGTGGCTGTCGCTCGGCACGAACGGCTGCGTGGGTCCGAAGACGTTGGACCACGAGACGCCCCAGCTGAACTGGCCCACCGAGTGGAAGCCGAAAGTCCCAGCGGGCGATGTCACGATCGACGCGCCCGCCGTGGCGCTCGCCAGGAGGCCAGCGTTCTCGGCGCTCAAGCCCAAAAAGACGCCCGTGTCGGTGGTGTCGAAGACCGAGGCGTTCGAGATCGCCAGGTTGATGCCGCCCTGGAACGAGAAGCCGAAGGCACCACCGCGCGAGACGTCGTTCATGAAGACGGCGTCCCTCACAATCTGATCGGTCTGCGTGCAGGGCCTGCTGTTCGCGCAGTAGCTGTCGAGCTCGAACCCGGCATGCGAGACGCCGTTGGCGATGTCGCCGAGCAGCTGGTCGCGCTGGGGCGGCACGCGTCCGCCCACGGCGACGTGGTTGGCCCGAAGCGTGAAGCCGTTTCCGACGTCTTCGGCGACGCAATTCTCCATGATGCCGTTCGAGGTCTTCGTGAACAGGAAGCCTCCGTCCCCCAGCGTCGTGAACAACGTCGGTGGGCCGCCCGCGATGTCGGGCGTGTCGCGCGAGTGGGCGTAGTCGCGCCGGAACGTGACCTGCTGCGAGTCGTAGGCGTGGTAGCCGTAGTAGTGGAAGTCGAGCGCCTCGCACTCCTCGACGACGACGTTCGGCGACGCCATCGCGATGACGTAGACCGAGGCGTAAAAGTAACGATTGGGGTGGGCGGCGAGCACGCGCCGCACGAGGACGTTCGTGCAGCGCGTGATGACGACGACCGATCCAGGTTCGTCGCCCATCTCGTTGGGCGTGTCCACGTCCTCGGCGTGCAGACCGTCGACGACCCAGTTCGCGCACCCCGATAGCTCGAGGGGAATGCCGCTGCCGTTGCCCGCGAGAAAAGCGCGCCGCTCGTTGAGCGCGCGCACGGTGATCGGCCGATCGGGCGTGCCGTTCACGGCGTTCGAGCCGCAGAAGACGCGGAGGAGGCCCGTCGTGGAGCTCGTGTACGTGCCGTCGAGGAGGACGAGCGTCGAGCCTGGCTGCAGGGTCGGAAGCGCGTGCGCGAACGTCCTCCAAGGCGCCGCCTCCGTGCCCGGATTGCCGTCGGACCCGTCGGGGGAGATGTAGACCGCGGCGGTCAGGCTCCCCCCGGCGCCCCCGCTCCCGGCCGTGTCCGCGCTCTCGTCGGCGCCGCCGGCGTCGGGAACGACGACAGCGCCACCCAGGCCGCCGTCGCTGCCGCTGCCCCCGGCCCCGCCGCTCGCGGGGATGACCGAGAGAACCTCACCGCCGCGCGTGCGGCAACCGAGGAGCAGCGCGAGAACGAGCCCCAGGAACGCGGCCGCGTTCGCCAGACGGCGAGCGAACGCGCCGCCCCCGTCAGCGCGCATAGGCGACCCCCAACGTGACGCTCCACCAAGCACCGCTCAGGGCGACGTCCGGCTGACCCTGGACGTGACCTGCGACGCCCGACGTCACGTACCCGAACTCCGCGCCGAACGACGCTCCGAAGCTGCGCGAGATCGCGAACGACACGCGCTCCTCGAGCATCGGTCCCACCCACGGCCCCGAAACGGCGCCCGTGCGCACGGGCATGAGCGCTTCCGCGCTCCCGTGACCGGTGAGCCGTGCCACGCCGCCCCGTGCGCCCAGGCCGGATTCCCAGCCGACGTTCCCGCGCGTCGCGTGCCATGCCGCGAGCAACCCGAGCGAGCCCACGAACGCGTCGACGGTGCCGAGAGCCGTCGCCTGCGTGCAATCTTCCGCCGCGGCGTCGGCGCCGACCATGAGACCGAACGGAAGCGCCCGCCGCACGGCGAGCCCGCCTCCGGCGGCGATTTGGGGGAGGCCCGCGAAGCGTCGCATCGAGCCGAACGCCATGGCCCACCAGCGTGTCCGCGCGCCCTCGCGCGCGGACGCGGGAGGCGGCGGCGCCGTGACGACGGGCGTCTCGGACGCGGCGGCGGGCTTGTCGGGGAGGAGTCCACTGCGGCTCGCGGCCACGAGCTCGACCGCGACGATGGCGACGAGCCGCGCCTGGTCGGTCTTGGAGTCGCCCACGAGGGTTATGACGCGGTCGACCCTGCGGCCGCTGTTCGGATCGCGCACCTCGAGGTGTACGAGCTGGGGGGATCCCTCGACACACCCGACGAAGACGCGCGTCGTGTCGCCGGGCAGGCCGGCGGCCGCGGCCAGCGGCACGCCCATCTCAATCGGCACAAGGCGCCGAACCTCTTGTGCGTCCACGGACGCGCAGGGATCGAGGACGAGCACGATGGGCGGGTGCGGCGCGTCCGCACGCGCGACGCCCCCCGCGCACGACCACGCGCCGCATAGCGCCGCCGTCAGGGCGCGCCGCGCACCTTTTGGAACGACCTTGCGCAGCTTCATACCGATGGCCCCCGCCCGAACGCGGGAGCGCTCGGCATTAGAGCATCAAATGCCGCCGAGGTCCCGCACGGCGGCGAGGCGGCGTCCGCGCGGGTAGAGCCGGGAGTAATCCAGCGCCGCGTCGCGGGCCCGCCCGCTCTCGCCGGCGCGCGACCAGGCCTCGACCTCGCGCGCGAGCGCATCCTGCGCGAGGCCACCGCCCGGGGCCATGGCGCGCACTGCCGCGAAGCTCCGCGCGGCCAGGGCCGGCGCGCCGAGGTTGTCGAGGTAGATCTTGCCGAGCGAGAAGCCCGCGAGCTGCGCGCTCACCTCGCTCGGGTGCTCCTTGACGACGCGCTCGAGGAAAGGCACGGCGCGGTCGGGGCGACCCGCCTGGCGCGCGACGTCGGCCGCGAGCATGAGGTCGTCCGGGTCGGAGAGATCGCGCAGCGGCACGCGACGGAGAAGGCCATACGCCTCGCCGAAGCGCCTCTCGCTCGCGAGCGTCACCCAACGCCCGGCCGCGACTTGCCGCCGGGGAACGAGGCGCTGCTGCAACAGGTGCCCTTCGTGGGCAGGCTCGGCGTGGACGGTGATCGGCGTGGGAATGACGACCGACGAAGCCCCGCCCTCGCGCGCGGGTTTGGCCGAAGAGCCCGCGACCGACGCCGGCACAGGCGTGGGCCGCGACCTGAAGATCGACGAAGCCGTCGCGGACGACGCCGCCGGCATGAGCCCGCTGGCCGCGAGCTCGTCACGTAGGTAACCCCCGAAGCCGAGCGCGAACGCGAGCGCCACGCCGGTCACGCTCAGCGTCGCGCCGGCGACGGCGGTCCGCCGCTGCTGCCGCCGCCGCTGCAATCGGATGAGCGCGAGCTCGACGTGACCTGCGGGCCAACGCACGCCCACGCCGTCCCGGATGATCCCCACGGCCCGCTGGAGGCTCACCGGTAACTCCTCGATGTCCTTCTCGCTCTGCTCGCTCTGCCCGTTCATCTGCTCCCTCTCCATCAGCCCACCGCCTCGGAAATGATCTTTTGGGCGGCGACGATCCGCCGCTTCGCCGTCGCGAGCGAGCAGCCGCACAAGAGCGCCACCGTCTCGAGCCGTTCACCTTCGATGTGTCTCAGCGACCAGGCCAGCCGCTGGTTGACGGGCATCCCGTCGAGCGCGCGATACATGCGCGTCAGCAGCAGGCGGTCCTCGGGCGAAATCGCCGGATCGACGAGCTCCTCGTACTCGATCGGCACGTCGAGTCCCACGAGCTTGCGCAGCTTGCGGACGCGCAGGCGCTGGCGCGCGACGTTGATCGTGATAGAAACGAGCCAGGCCTTGGTCGCGCCCTGATGACGGAGCCCGCCGATTCCGCGCGTCGCGCGCAGGAACACTTCCTGCACGAAGTCGTCGATGTCGTCCCGCAGGGCCGTGATGCGCAACCCGAGCGAAGCCACGAGCGGCGCATACCTCCGGAATGCCTCCTCGACCGCCGCCTTCGGATCACTGGGCGGCAGGTCCTCGGAGCGCTGGGAAGCTTCGCCCGGGACCGCCCCTGGGGCGACGAGGTGGAGGTGGGCTTTCTGTGCCGGCTGGGACATCTTGGTACTGTAGCCATAGATTAGCCCCTGGGTCATTCGGCTCAAACCTCGATTCCCGTCGACGAGGGCCTTTGTCTGGCAAGGTGCGGCATGGGCGCACCTTCCCTTGACCGCGGCGTCGGCGCGAGGCCAAACTGCGCCCCTCCACCTACTTTGACGAGGGCTGTCATGAACGTGCGCACCGGACTATTGGCCATGAGTCTCTTGGCTGGACTTTCGACGCTG
>DATKFB010000194.1:0-2067 GCA_035544435.1 Polyangia bacterium | reverse complement strand
GCTCGAGGCGTTGCGGGCGACGTTCCCCCGCGTGCTCGTCGTCGCGAACGATCCGGGGCCGTGGTCGGGGCTGGGCGTCGAGGTCACGGCCGACCTCCACGCGGGCGCGGGTCCCCTCGCGGGCGTGCACGCGGCCCTCGCCGCGACGGCGGGGCACGCGGGCGTCGTGTGCGTCGCGGGCGACCTGCCGTTCGTCGCGCCCGCCTTGCTCGCGCTCCTTCGCGATCACGCCCCGGGCGCGGACGCGGTCGTTCCGCGGCTCGCGGGCCGGGCCGAGCCGCTGCTCGCGCGCTGGGGGCCCGCTTGCCTGCCCGTCGTCGAAGCGCGTCTCGCGGCCGGCGAGCGCACCGCTCATGCCGTGTTCGCGGCCGTGCGCACGATTTGGCTCAAGGAGCCGGCACTGCGCGCTGTCGATTCCGCGCTGCGCTCGTTCGTCAACGTGAACACGCCCGAGGACCTGCGCCGCGCGCGCGGCGAGGGCGCGGGCGGCGAGCGCGGTTCCGAGGGATCATGAGCGACGGAGGGCGGGTCGCGCCGGTCGCGGGCCTCGTCGTGGCCGCCGCCAGCGTGCTCGTGGCCGCGCCTTTCTTCGCGGCCACGACGTTCGTAGGCGACGACCATCTCTTCCTTGCGTTCGCGCGCCTCGCGCCCAATCCCCTCGTCGCCTTCGTGCGGGACCAGCACGGCGGGGAGTTCTATCGGCCCTTGCCCATGCTCGTGTGGTGGGTCCTGGGACGCGCGACGGCGGTCGTTTCGTCCCCAGCCTTGTCGCCAGCCGCGTGGCCCTTCGCCGCGCTCGCGCTCGGCCTGCATGCACTCTCTGCGCTGCTCCTGGGGAGGCTCCTCGTCGCGCTCGGACGGCCGCTCGCGGTCGCGCGCGTCGCGGCGGCGCTGTTCTTCCTCGCCCCGCAGAACCTCGACGCCGCCTCGTGGTACGCCGCGAGCACGGATCTCTTCGCGACGGCGTTCACGCTCGCCGCGTTGCTCGCGCTGGCGCGCGGAGCGTCGCCGATCTCTGCGGCCGTCTTGGCCCTCGCGGCGTTCGTCTCGAAGGAGTCGGCGCTCGTGCTCCCGGCGCTCGCGTACGTCGTGCTGGGGGCGCGCGTCGCGCCGGAGCCGCGTGGGCGTCGCCTGCGGGCGGTCCTTCCCAGCCTCGTCGCGGCGGCGCTCGTGCTGCTCGCGCGCGCGCGCGTGCTCGGCGGGTGGGGTGGCGCCGGGGACGAGCGCGCGCCGCTCGGCGCCAAGCTCGCGCAGCTCGCGAACGGGCTCGTTCACGTCGGGACGGGCGCGGCCGTCTTGCCCGAGGTCCTGGCGGGGGGCCTGGGCGCCGCGGCGCTGGCGCTCCTCGGTCTCGCGGCGGCGCGCGCCCGGCGGCCGGCGGCCTGGGTCCCCCTCGCGTTCACGGCGGTCGCGCTCGTTCCGCTGCTCGGTCCGGGCTGGATCGTGGGCTCGCGCTACTTTTATCTTCCGTCTGTCGGCCTGGCCTGGGCCGCCGCTGAAGCCCTGGCCGAGCGTCCCGTCGCGGCGCGCGCCACGGTCGGGGCCGCGCTGCTGGTCCTCGGCTCGCTCGCGGCGACGGCCCGGCGCTCCGAGATCGTCCGCTACGAGGCCCGCCTCGCGGCCACGCGCCGTGCCGTGGCCGACGACGTCCAGCGGGGCGCGCGCGTCTTCCACGTCGACGGCGGCATCAAGGACGTCGATCTGGCCGTCAAGGAAGCTCCCGCGCTGGCGCCGCTCGCGAGCGAGCTGCTCGTCCTCGGCGACGTCCCCGCGTCCTTCGTCGAGCTGCCGCCCGCGCTCGCGGCGCGCGCCGCCTTTCTCGTGGCGGCTCCGCCGTTGCCGCCCTCCGGCGCCTATACCTTTGGGGACGCGCGCATCGTCGGTCTCGCCCGCCGCGGCGCCGACCCGACGCTCGACGAGGTCGTCGCGCGCCTCCCCGACATCCGCTTCATTCGCCTGCGGCTCACGCCCGCCGGCCGCGTCGTCGGCCGCGACGTCACGGGCGAGCTGGAGGCGCCGGGCGACTGAGCCCCGTCGCCCGGCGCCTCGTTAACCAACAACGAACGC
>DATKFB010000193.1:0-11652 GCA_035544435.1 Polyangia bacterium | reverse complement strand
ACGACCCGCTGGCGGTCCGGCAGACGGAGGGCATCCGCGCGCGGTGCCTCGGGTTCTCGCTCGAAAAGAGCCTCAACGAGGGCGCGTGGCTCGACGGCGAAGAGCTGGTCGTGCGCCTGCCCGGCACGCGCACGGAGAGCTACCCGACGGCGGTGCCCGCGCTCGTGGGCCGACACAACCAGGCGAACGCGCTCGCGGCGCTGCTGGCGAGCCGTCTGCTGGGCGCGACGCACGCAGAGGCGCTGCGCGCCCTCACGGAGTTCCAACCGCTCGCGCACCGCATGGAGCTGGTCGCGAAGGCGGGCGGGGTGCTGTTCTACGACGACTCGAAGGGCACGAACGTGGGCGCCGTCGTCGCCGCGCTCGACGGGTTCCCCCGCCGCGTCGTCCTCATCGCGGGCGGCCGCGACAAGGGCGGGGATTACGCGCCGCTCGCCCAGACCATGGCTCGCGTGGGCCGCGCCGCCGTGCTCATCGGCGAGGCCGCGGAGAAGATCGAGGCGGCCCTCCGTTCCATCGTTCCCGTCGAGCGCGCGGCGACGATGGAGGACGCCGTGGGCGCGGCCGCCCGCTTCGCGCAACCGGGCGACGCTGTCGTGTTGTCACCCGCCTGCTCGAGCTTCGACATGTTCCGCGACTACGCCCACCGCGCGCAGGTGTTTCGCGCCGCCGTCGAACGGCTCGCCGGGGGCGGCGGCACGGCGGGGGCGAAAGGATGAGGGCCGTGAGCGCCAGGAAACCCGCGCGCGGCGGGCGCCGGAGCGAGGCGCGCCGCGGACACGGCGTGCCCGCGCCCGAGCCCGAGGCGCGGCGCTGGCCCCTGTGGGAAGCCGTGCGCGCCCACCTCGCGCGCGTGCGCTCCGCGATCCTGCGCCCGCTCGACGGCTCGCCGCAGGTCCGCCCGAGCGAGGTGGGCGTCGATCGCGTGCTCGTGGGCGCCGTCCTCGCGCTCACGGCGTTCGGCATCGTCATGGTCTTCTCGTCGGGCGCCGTCTTCGCCGCGAAGAAGTACGGCGACTCGACCTATTTCCTCAAGCGCGAGCTCATCTACGCGACGCTGGGCCTGGCCGCGATGTCGCTCGCGACCCGCGTCGACTACTCGACCTATCGGCGCATCGCCTACCCGCTGCTCATCGTGAGCATCGTCTGCCTCGCCGCCGTGCTCAAGATCGGCTCGCGCGCGGGCGGCGCCATCCGCTGGTTCCGGCTCGGGCCGCTTTCCTTTCAGCCGAGCGAGCTCGCGAAGTTCGCGCTGTCGATCTATCTCGCGTCGCTGCTCGCGCGCAAAGCCGAGACCGTCAAGGTCTTCGCCGTCGGCTTCCTGCCGCCGCTGCTCATCACGGGCCTGCTCATGGGTCTGCTGCTCAAGCAGCCCGATCTCGGCACGGCCGTGATCTTCGGGTGCGTCGCGCTCGGCCTGCTGTGCGTCGCCGGGACGCGCGCGAGCTACCTTATCCTCGCCGTCCTCGTGGCGGCGCCCGCGGGCTGGAAGTTCATCGTCTCGACGCCGTTCCGCATGCGCCGCATGCTCGCGTTCCTCGATCCCTGGGCCTTTCGCCGCGACGTCGGCTACCAGATCACGGAGTCGCTCATCAGCGTCGGCTCGGGCGGCGTCACGGGCCTCGGCCTCGGGGACGGCCGCCAGAAGCTGTTCTTCCTGCCCGAGGCGCACACCGACTTCATTCTTTCGATCGTCGGCGAGGAGCTGGGCCTCATCGGCGTCCTCTTCGTCGTCGTGACCTTCTCGGTCCTCGTGTGGCGGGGGCTGCGGGCCGCCTTCCGCGCGCGCGACGTCTTCGGCTGCTACCTCGCGTTCGGCATCACGGCCATGTTCGGCCTGCAGGCGCTCGTCAACATCGGCGTCGTGCTCGGCTCGCTTCCCACGAAGGGCCTGCCGCTGCCCTTCATCAGCTACGGCGGCACGTCGCTCGTCGTGAGCCTCTTCATGGCGGGCGTGCTCGCCAACATCTCGGCGCGCAACCCCGAGCCCGGCGAGGGGCTCGAGGGGCTGCTGGCCGAGGTGCGCAACCGCGCGCGCAAGGCGCGCAACCGCCGCCTCGCGGGCGGGCCGCGCCTCGTCGTCGAGGTGGGCGGCGCGAAACGAGATCTCTCGAAAGGAAAGGCCGAGCCGCCGAGCTCTCGCCCGCAGCAAGAGAGCGAAGAGCAGGTCTAGCGTGTCCGCGCCACGTCCGCTCCGCGTTCTCATCGCAGGTGGGGGCACCGGCGGCCATCTTTATCCGGGCATCGCGCTCGCCGAGGAGATCACGGCGACGGGCGGCGAGGTGTTGTTCGTGGGGACCGCGCGCGGCCTCGAGAGCAAGCTCGTCCCCGAGGCGGGCTTCGCGCTCGAGCTCATGGACGTGAGCGGCCTCAAGCGGACGGGCGTGCGCGGCCTCGTGCGTGGCCTCGCCCTCCTGCCCCGCGCCTTCGCGCGCTCGCGCGCCCTCCTGCGCGGCTTTCGGCCCGACCTCGTCGTGGGCGTGGGCGGTTACGCCTCGGGCCCGCTCGTCTTTGTGGCGGCGCTGAGCGGGTATCCCACCGTGATCCAGGAGCAGAACAGCCGCCCGGGCTTCACGAATCGCATCCTCGGTCGCCTCGCGCGGCGCGTGTTCGTCGCCTTCTCGGAGGCGCGCCGGTCGTTCAGCAAGCGCAAGCTGCGCCTGTTCGGCAACCCCGTGCGCCGCCGCTTTCTCGAGCGCGTGGCCGCTGGTGAAGGCGCGATTCCGGGCGCCGCGCCTCGACCGGCCCCGGAGCCGTCGCTGCTCGTCCTCGGCGGCAGCCAGGGCTCGCACGCCATCAACGAGGTCGCGTCGTCGATGGTGCAGGTGCTCAAGGCGCGTGGCATCTTGCCGCGCGTGGTGCATCAAACCGGCCCCGGAGAGATCGATCGCATGGTGCTCTACTATGCAGCCCTCGGGCTCTCCGACCGCGTCGAGGCGCGCGCCTACATCGACGACATGCCGGCGGCGCTCGCCGGCGCGTCGCTCGTCATCGCGCGCGCGGGCGCGCTCACGCTGGCGGAGCTTGCCATCATGGGACGGCCGGCCGTGCTGATCCCCCTGCCGACGGCCGCCGACGATCACCAGACCTTGAACGCGCTCGAGTTCCAGCGCGCGGGAGCCGCCGTAGTCGTCCCGCAGTACGGCACGACGCCGCCACAGTTCGCGGACGTCGTCCAGACGCTGCTCGCCGACCCGGGGCGGCTCGCCAAGATGTCGGAGGCCATGCGGGCCCTCGCTCGGCCGAACGCGACGCGCGAGATCGTCGCCGAGCTGCGCGCGCTCGTCGAAGGCCGTCGCGGCCACGCCGAAGCTCGAGACGTCGACGCGGAGCGCGCCTGATGTTCCGCAAGCGTAACGTCGCCATTCACTTCGTGGGCATCGGCGGCATCGGAATGTCGGGCATCGCCGAGGTCCTGCTCACGCTCGGCTATCCCGTCTCGGGCTCCGACGTGCGCGAGAGCGACGTCACGCGCCGCCTCGCGACGTTGGGCGCGCGCGTCACCGCGGGTCACGGCGCCGAGAACGTCACCGCCGCCGACGTCGTCGTCGTGTCGAGCGCCGTCAAGGCCGACAACCCCGAGGTGGCGGCGGCGCGCGCGCGCGACATCCCCGTCATCGCGCGCGCCGAGATGCTGGGCGAGCTCATGCGCGTCAAGGAAGGCGTGGCCGTCGCGGGCAGCCACGGCAAGACGACGACGACGACGATGATCGCCGTCATTCTCGCGCAGGCGGGCCTCGATCCCACGGCCGTCATCGGAGGCAAGGCGCGCGCCTTCGGGTCGAACGCCCGTCTCGGACAGGGCGAGCTCCTCGTGGCCGAGGCCGACGAATCGGACGGATCGTTCCGTCACCTGTTCCCGACGGTGGCCGTCATCACGAACATCGACCGCGAGCATCTCGACCATTTCGGGTCGATCGAGGCGCTCGAGGCTGCGTTTCTCGACTTCGCCGAGAAGGTGCCGTTCTATGGACAGGTGGTCCTCGGCGTCGACAGCCCCCTGGCCGCGCGCCTCGCGCCCCGCCTCACGAAGCGGCACGTGAGCTACGGCATCCAGGCGGGCGACTACCGCGGCGAGATCGTCGAGGCGCGCCCCGAGGGCACGCGCTTTCGCATTCGCGTGCGCGGGCTCGAGCGCGGCCTCGCGCACATCCGCATGCCCGGCGTGCACTACGCCGAGAACGCGCTCGCGGCGCTCTGCGTGTCCGACTTCCTGGGCGTCTCCTTCGCCGACTACTGCACCGCGCTGGCCGCCTTCGAGGGCGTCGACCGGCGCTTCTCGGTGCGCGGCGAGGCGGGCGGCGTGCTCGTCGTCGATGACTACGGGCATCATCCCACGGAGCTCGCCGCGACGGTCGCGGCGGCGCGCCTTTACGGCCGGCGCCTCGTCGTCGCCTTCCAGCCGCACCGGTACTCGCGCACGCGCGAGCTCCTCGCGGATTTCGCCCCCGCGCTCGCCGGCGCCGACGAGGTGCTGCTCACCGACATCTACGCCGCGGGGGAGCCCGCTATCACCGGCGTCACGGCCGGCGCGCTCCTCGCGACGTTCCCCAAGTCCGCGCGCGTCGCCCACGTCGCGCGCGCCGGCCTCACGGCGGCCCTCCTCGCCGCCACGCGTCCCGGCGATCTCGTGCTGTGCCTCGGCGCGGGCGACATCACGGCTGTCGCGAACGAGCTCCTGGCGGAGCTCACGGCACGTGCCGCTCGGGGGACGTCGTGAGGCTCTTCCGAGACGGCGAGCGCCCGACCGCGCGCTTCGACCCGCGCGAAGACCTCGAGCCCGCGCCGCGCATGACGATGGTGGTTCCCCGGCGCGGCTGGTTCCGGCGGCGCCGCAATCACCGCATTCTCGTGGCGCGCCCTTCGCTCGTCGTCTTGGTGGGGGACGCGCTGCGCGCGGCGGGCCGCCGCGTGGCGTTTCTCGGGAAGGTGCTCGCGACGCTGGCTTTCCTCGCGGGCGCCGCCATCGCCGGCCGCCACCTCGTCCGGCATGTCGTCGCCTCGCCCCGCTTCGCGCTCCGCGAGATCCGCGCCGATGCGACCCTTCACGTCTCGCACGAGGAGATCGTGGCGCTCGCGGGGGCCGAGCTCGGCGATCGCCTCCTCGCGATCGACACGGACGCCGTCGCTGCGCGCGTCGCGACGCACCCGTGGGTGGCTTCGGTGCGCGTCAGGCGCCAGCTCCCTTCGGCGCTCGCCATCGATATCGTCGAGCGCCGCGCCGTCGCCTCGGCGCTTCTCGGCACGCTCTACCTCGTGGACGAAGCCGGCCGACCCTTCAAGCGCGCCAACCTCGACGAGGCCGACGGCCTGCCCGTGATCACGGGCATCGCGCGCGATCAATACACGGTCGCGCGCCTCGCCACCGAGGCGGCCTTTCGTGAGGCGCTCGGGCTCCTCGCGCTCTACCGCGTCGGCGACGAGCTCGCGTCCGCGCGGCGCGCGGACGCCGTCCCCGTCCCAGCCACCCGTCCCGCCCTCTCCGAGGTGCACGTCGACCCGCGGGCCGGCTACTCGCTCGTCCTCTACGAGGGCGGCGGCGAGATCCTGCTCGGTCGCGGCAATTGGGCGGGCAAGCTCGCCCGGCTCGACGAGATCCTCGCGGCCCTGGGCCCGCGCGGTCCAGCGGCGCTGCGCGCCGTTCACCTCGACGGACCGACGCAGGATCGCGTGGCCGTTCGCCTGGCGCCGCCACCCGGCTCGGGTTGAATCGGCCGATCAGTCCGGCCGATCAGCCCGATCTGGCTCGGCCACGTTGCGGGCGCGCCGCTCGAGTTGGCGCCGCGCGAGCTGCTCGGCCTCTCGAACGATGAGCGCACGCCGCCAACCGAGCGGAGTCGTGGGAGCGGCGGCGCCACGATCTTGCGCCGAAACGCCCGTCGCGAGCGTCGACCTTCGCTCGCGGCGTTTCCTCGGCACGATCTCGCCAACGATGCCCTCGCAACTCCCGTCTCCGACGAGGCGGAAGACACGCTCGGCTTCGGGCGTCGTCGGTCCATCGTCGCGCGACGCGTGGACCTGGAATCGTGCGCCCAGAAGGTGCCCCCGCTCACCGAGCCTCGAAACCTCGATCCCCCGAAGCGCGGCGACGCGGTGCCATAGCGAATCTTTGTGTTGCATTGTCTTCACGGCCGCGACCTTCGTCGCAAGACGCGTGCCGCCCCGGAAAGTTAAGCACTTTGCGCGTGCGTGAGTGATTTCGGTGTTACGTCGCGGTGCCGTCCGGGCAGGAAGGCGGAGCCACGGGCGGGGCGCCGGTTACGCGTCGGTGCCGTTCGGCGAGCGACGCTCACGAAGGGGTGTCTTTCCGCGTACGATGGAATACGCATCGCTCGCCACGCAGACCGCGGCAAAGTCGTCGACAACGTCCGAGCGCGCCGCTCCGGATTGGCGGGGGGCGGTTCGGGTGCTATCGTTGATAGCATGGGTCAGTTGCTCGTCCGAAAAGTCGACGAGGCCATCATCGAGGCGCTCAAGCGCGAAGCCGTCAAGAATGGGCGCTCGGCGGAGGCGGAGCACCGGGAGATACTGCGGCGCCAGCTGCTGCCGACGTCACGGCGCAGCCTCAAGGCGTATCTGCTCGCGATGCCAGATCTCGGCGAAGATCGAGACTTCGAGCTCCGGAGGCCGCGGGCGAGGCGCGTTCGATTGTGAGCTTTCTGGTCGATACGCACGTCATCACCGAGATTCGCAAGGGAGCTCGCGCCGATCAGCGCGTCTTGCGCTGGCTCAAGGAGACCGACGACGACGATCTTCGCCTGTCGGTCCTCGTTCTCGGCGAGCTTCGGCAGGGTGTGGAGCGCCTCCGAGCCCGGGATGGGGCCTCGGCCCTACGCCTCGATCATTGGCTCGGCGGCCTCGCCGAACGCTACAAGGGCCGCATCTTGCCCGTCGATGAGCCGGTGGCGCAGCTGTGGGGCAGGCTCAACGTCCCCGACCCGTTGCCGGCCGTCGACGGACTGCTGGCTGCGACGGCCCTGATTCACGATCTGACGCTCGTGACACGCAATACGCGCGACGTCGCGCGGACCGGCGCTCGCCTCTTGAACCCCTTCGACCGACGCGGGTGAGCGGATGCGCACATGAAAAAATTTGGGCCCCGCCCAAAAGCCCATGAAGATGGACTACCTCCATGCCCCGCAAATCGTCGGACATCATCGTCGGGCTCGACATCGGGACCACCAAGATCGCCGCTGTCGTGGGCGAGATGGGACCCGAAGGCCTCGACATCATCGGCGTCGGGACGCACCCCTCGCGCGGCCTCAAGAAGGGCGTCATCGTCAACATCGATTCGACGGTCGCCTCGATCAAGCAGGCCATCCTCGAGGCCGAGAGCATGTCCGGCTGTGAGATCTCGCAGGTCTACGTCGGCATCGCGGGTGGACACATCAAAGGCGTCAACTCGACGGGCACCGTCGCCATCAAGGACAAAGAGGTGCGCCCGCCCGACGTCGTCAAGGTGCTCGAGCTCGCGCGCGCCATCGCGTTGCCCGTGGACCGGCACATCATTCACGTGCTCCCGCAGGAGTATAAGATCGACGGTCAGGACGGCGTGCGCGAGCCCCTCGGCATGTGCGGCGTGCGGCTCGAGTCGCGCGTCCACATCGTGACGGCGGCGGCCGCGGCCGCCCAGAACATCATCAAGTGCTGCACAAGGTGCGATCTCGAGGTGCTCGACATCGTGCTCGAGCCGCTCGCGTCGGGCGAGGCCGTGCTCGAGGACGACGAGAAGGGCCTGGGGGTCGCGCTCGTCGACATCGGCGGCGGCACGACCGACATCGCGATCTTCACCGAGGGTTCAGTGGCGCACACGAGCGTCATCCCCATCGGCGGCCACCAGGTCACGAGCGACATCGCCTTCGGCCTGCGCACGCCGCCCCACGAGGCCGAGAAGATTAAGATCCGCTCCGGCTGCGCGCTCGCGAGCATGGTGGGCGAGGACGAGACGCTCGAGGTCGCATCCGTGGGCGGGCGCGCGCCGCGCGTGCTGTCGCGGCAGATGCTCTGCCGCGACATCGTGCAGCCGCGCATCGAGGAGATCTTTTCTTTCATCAAGGCGGAGATCTCACGCCTCGGCTGCGACGACCTGCTCGCGTCGGGCGCGGTCATCACGGGGGGCACGACGCAGCTCGCGGGCATGACCGAGCTGGCGGAGGAGATCCTCGGGATCCCCGTGCGGCGCGGCTTCCCGAAGGGCGTGGGCGGCCTCGCCGAGGTCGTGCGCAGCCCGACCTTCTCGACGGCCGTGGGCCTCGTGCAATACGGTGTCTCGCGCCAGAAGAATGAGCGCGTGAGCGACGTGCCCGCCAAGCGCGGCGGGATCCTGTCCCGCCTGCGGCGCACGCTTACCGCGGCATTCTGAGCGGGCGCGCGCGGCAGCTCAGTTGTCGGGAGCGCCGGCCGTAATCCAGGCCTTGATGACGTTCAAGTCGGCGGTGGGCATCTTGGGCCGCGCCTGAGGCATCGAGCCCGAGCTCATCACGCTCACGACCTTCGACGCGCTCGGCGAGCCGGGCACCAGCATCTTCGTGATGGACGCGTAGCCCGTGCTCTGGCTCGAGAGGGACAAGCCCTTCTGCGAACCGGGATTGTGGCAGCCGCCCCCCGTGCAGTTGGACGCGTACCCTTGGTTGTTGAGCATCCGGTTGTAGATGTTGGTCCACGTCGCTTCCGACGTCGTGACCTCCGCGCTTGCGGCGTCCGAGGCCGGGCGCGCGTCCCTGTTGTCGGCAGCGTCGGCGGCGCCCGCGTCGTTCGCCGAGGTCGAGGACGCTCCCGCGCCGCCCGACCCGCCGGCGCCGAACATTCCGGCGGCTCCCGTCGGATCGCTCCCAGCCGCTCCGACGACGCTGGCCGCTCCCCCCTGGCCTGCCGCCGACGTCTGATTGGCGGCGCCCGTCGCAGTCATGATGGGTTCGCCGCCCGGGCTGGACGGCTTCAAGTCGACGGGTTCACTCGTCACGCATCCGAGCGCCACCAACGCCGCCGCTGACACGAAGCGCCGATGCTCTGGTCTCATCTCCGTATCAGTTGCGCCACCCAGCGCCGATCGATCAGCCTATGGCCTCGGCGACGCCGGCGTGCGGCGAGATCCTCGTGTATCCGGCAGGTTACCTCGCTCGCCCGACGCTACCTCGGCGAACCCGCGGTCACCGCCGCGTGACGGCGAAATGCCTTCGCGACGCGGATTTGCCGTTGGTACATCGATTGAATCTCCACCTCTTCGCGCGCTCGCAAGCATGGGCGGCAGAGGGGAGGTGGTCATGCGGTACTCGACGTTGGCGGTATTGACGGTGATCTCATTGGGCCCAGTTCTGGCCCGCGGGAGCTCCTCCGAGCCCACGCGCCTACCCATGGCCGTGCCGACCCAGATCGTCGGCGCCGCTGGAACGGTGGGCTCGGGCGGCGGCGGCACAATCGGGACCGGGGCCGGCGGAACGATCGGCGGCCCGATCGGGATGGGCGGCGACGTCGGGACGGGCGCGGGTGGCGACGTCGGGGGCGCGGGTGGCGACGTCGGGACCGGTACGGGCGGCATCACGGGAACGGGCGGATTGACGGGCGAGGGCGGCACGACGGGAGGAGACACGACGGGTGCGGCGGGTACCGGCGCGACGGTGGGCGCCGCTGGGAGCTCGGGCGCGGCTCCGACGTCGTGACCTACGGGCGCCACCTGGCTTGCGCGTGGCAGGCGGAGATTTATTCAGTGAGAACCGAGGAGGTCGTCATGAGTCGGATCAAAATGTGGGGTTTGGCGATTGTCGCGGGTTGGCTCATGAGCGCCGGCGTCGGCTGGAGCGCCGATGCGCCCGCGACGGCCACCGTGCTCGGAAAGCTGCACCACGCGAATCAAAAGGAGATCTCGATGGGCAAGCTCGCGCAGAAGAACGGCAAGTCGCGCCCGGTCAAGGACTACGGGCGGACGCTCGTCAAGGACCACATGGCCGCCGACAAGAAGGTCGCCGCGCTCGCGAAGCAGGAGAACATCGATCTCGCGGCCAACACGCCGGCCATGAACGACGCCGACATGGCCAGCCTGCCCGTCGACGCCGACTTCGACGCGAAGTTCGCCAAGGCCATGCTCGACGACCACGAGCAGGCCATCAACGAGCTCTCCTCGGCCCGCGACGGGACGCGCGACGCCAAGCTGCGCGACCTCATCGACGAGCTTCTGCCGACGTTGCGTTCACACCGAGACACCGCCAAGAGGCTCGTCGAGTCCGGGAGCACGCGCGCGAGCCTTTGAGCGCGCTCTCGCCGGTCAACGAAGGCCGCAGGAGGCCGCGTCGGCGCCTTCCCGGAGCGCGCTGACGAACGCCGAGGTCGCGCGCGCGTCGACGGCGTCACCCGCGAAGACCACACGTCCTGCGCGGTCGAACACGATCGTGGCCGGGATGCGCCGCTGGCCGAGAGCGTCGGCGAGCGCGAAGGGCTCGTCGGTGAGCTGCGGATAGGTGAGGGCGCGCGCGCGCGCATAGGCGGCGATCGAAGCCGGCTTCTCGCCAACGGCGACGCCCACGACGGCTGCGCCGCAGGGAGCGGCGGCGCGCGAGAGGCGCTCGAGCTCGGGCAGCTCGCGCACGCACGACTCGCACCATGGCGCCCAGAAGCTCACGAGCGCGGCGCGGCCTCCCAGCACGGAGGAGAAGGTCGCGCCTCGTCCGTCGCTGTCGAGGACGGTGACGGCGCCGGCGGCGCCGCCAATGCCGGCGCCGGGCCGGTTCGCGGCGGACGGCGCGGGCCCGCGCGTCTCGGTAACGCAGGCCAGCGCCGACAGCGCGACCGACACGACGGCGATCAAAAGCGGAAACCGACTGCGCATGTCGTGACGTCGACCCTCAGGTTATCCGAACGGAGGTAGCGTTCATAGCCGATGTCGACATGGAGGTCGCGCGCGCGTCGCGCCAAGGGCAGATCGAGCAGAAGGGCGCCCCCGAAGGTCTGGGCGTGCAGCCGCCCGAGGTCGCTGTCCGACGTGCGGAACCCGAGGCCCGCCGGGTCGCCAGCGATCGTGAAGAAGCCTGGCGCCGATTGCCAGTGAATGCGGTAGTTGGCGCGCAGGGTGAGGCCGGCGGGCAACCGTTGCGCCAGGGTCCCCTCGCTCGAGTGCGCCGCGATGCCCCACGAGTCCAGATAGGCGCGGTACGAGAGCGTGAGCGCGCCGTTCCAAGGCAGCCACTGCGCGACGCGCCCCGTGGCCGCGTTGCGCAGGCGGTGGCCCGGCAGCCGCTCCTCGCCACGCGATCCGTCCGCGAGCTGCACGCTGCTCCAGGTGTTGCCGAGCGTGCCGACTTGGATCGTGCCGCCGTAAGAGAAGTTCGCGAGCGTCGTCTGGGACAAGACCTGCGTGACGTCGACGTTGACGTTCGTCGTCGAGCGTGTCGCGCGTCCGTGTCGGTTGCCGTCGAGGCTGAAGTGGTCGAACCAGTCGAGGATCTGGTTGGCGCTCACGCCCACGACGGTGTTGTCCTCGGCGAACGAGCGCGAGGCGCCCAGGCCCACGATCCACGACTCGAACGGCTCCTCGCTGTGGAAGGCGGCGCGCATCGTAAAGTCCGTCACGCGGTCCCAGTGGTACGTCGTGAACGTGTCGACAGTGCCGGAGGGCGTCGAGCGCGAGGCCGTCGTCACCGTGTCGACGGCGTCGTAAGG